>CAJMNU010000106.1 GCA_905214855.1 uncultured bacterium
TGTCTCAAAGTATATCACCGACATTCTGACTTCCTTTCTTCTTTACACACCAAAAAAATCAACTGCCCAGCCATATCTTACTATGTCAGAATATGTCACTTGCTATATCAGTGAACATTTTTGTGAGGAAATCCCCATATGTCGTCTGGCAGAACTTGCCGGACTAAGTCAATATCATTTTATACGTACCTTCAAAAAAGAAACCGGTTTCACTCCCCACGAATACTTGATCAATACTCGTATGATTCATGCCAAATATCTTTTAAAAAATTCCTCCCTTTCCATAAAAGATATTTGTTTCCACACAGGTTTCTCCTGTGAAAGTGTATTCTGCACTGCTTTCAAACGCCATCAGGGCATGACTCCTTTAGAGTACCGCTCTCTGGAAAAAATATCTTATTAGAAACGATTTTATACTTTTCTATCACAAACACTATTATATGGTTAAAAAAGGATCAAATATATTTAGAAAATACAGATAAAAAAGAATAAGAAATAGGGGATCAAACACTATTTTCCCAGTTGTTTTTGATCCCCATTCTCAAAGAAGTTAAATATGATTATTTTTCATTGATCTATCGTTTTATTCAAAGACTTAACGGTAAATAAACAAACGGCAGCCTTTTTCCACTACAGGCCATATTTTATCAATATCATCATTCTTCATCTGGATACATCCTGCTGTATAATTCAAGCCATTTTTTGCTTCTCCGTGGATCAGGATTGCACCCCCTAGTGCTGTATACCAATTAGGTTTTTCTCCTTTATTGATCGCTTCAATAATAGAATTCCTTTGTGCCTCTGTGATCAGACCATCACGGTATCCTCTCTCTGCATCCTCAATCATTGGATAGGAAACATCCAGTGATTTATGGAAACGATCATGGAGTCTCTTTTCGCAAATATAGAACTCGCCCTCTGGAGTTACCATGTCCCCTTCCTGCACCTTATCAAATCCCTCTCTCTGTCCAATGATCACCGGATAAAAGCTCTGGACTTCAGTTCCCTTCATCAAATATAATGTTTTAGAATATTTAGAGACTACAATATATGTCTCATCTTTCTCTGTCTTTTCTGCAGCATCTGCCAGCTTTTGGGGTTCAGACAAAGTTGGTTTCTCACCATCCCACGGGTTATAAGTTTGATTTCCAGAAATACTGCCTGGTCCCATCGCAACAGCCTCATCTTTGAGAACGGAAGGTGGTCCTGCAAAGGCAGATATTGTCCCTCCTAAAAGAAAAATTCCCATCATTCCTGCTGCAATTAATTTTTTCATTTTATTACTCTCCATTCTGTTTCTTCTATCCAATTGGCTCAAAATCTGCTGCTCCATGTTTACAGAGCGGACAAATATAATCATCCGGAAGCGTCTCTCCTTCATAGATATATCCACATATCTTGCAGACAAAGCCTTTCTTTCCTTCTGTTTCTGGCTTTGGTTTCACATAATTCTGATAATACGTATAGGTCATGGTATCTTTATCACTCATTACCCTCGCTTCTGTCACCGTACAGATAAACATTCCATGTGTATCTAAATCTACATACTGCTCCACTTTCAGTGAAAGAAAGGCATTGATATACTTAGGAAGGAATACCAGACCATTATCCGAACGATATGGAGCCCAGCCAGCAAACTTGTCTGCCTGTCGTCCACTCTGGAATCCAAAATTCTGAAATACCTCAAATGGTGCATCCACAGAGAGACAGTTTACATTCATAATACCTGTTTTCTTAATAACATGATGCGAATAATTTGCTTTATTGATATTGACTGCTACCCTGTATGGATTATCTGTAAGCTGAGTCACAGTATTAACGATCAGTCCATTGTCCTTTGTTCCATCGTTGGAAGTCACAACATAAAGACCATATCCGATTCTAAATAAAGCTGTCATATCATTCTTGTTTGCTTTTTCTGCAGACTGTGCAATGTATTCTCTGCTTAATTCCTCTGCCATAGCCTCCATCTGCTGTATATTCTCCTCACTAACAGAAGACATGATCTTTACCGTACTGTTCAGCCATGTAATGTTTTTGCTCTTTTCAAACATTCCTTTCATTACCTTAGAGGCAAGAGGTGCCCAAGAACCGTTCTCGATCAAAGCAATCGTTCGATTTTGATAACCCCGCTCCGTCAAATGTTCAATAAATGTCCGCATAAATGGGAAAATATCTGCATTGTATGTTGTTGTTGCAAGAACCAGCTTTCCATAACGGAATGCATCTGCCACTGCTTTTGACATATCCGTGCGTGCCAAATCGCATACTATGACTTCTGGGCATCCTTTTTCTCTCAGTTTATTTGCCAAGAGTTCCACAGCTTTTCTAGTATTTCCATAAACAGAAGTATATGCAATCATGATCCCCTCTGATTCCACTTCATAGGATGACCAGATACGATATTTTTCAATATAATGTCCTAAATTCTCCTTCAGAACAGGTCCATGAAGCGGACAGATCATCTGAATGTCCAGCCCTCCGGCTGCTTTCAAAAGATTTCTCACCTGACTTCCATATTTCCCTACAATTCCAATATAGTAACGTCTTGCCTCATCATCCCACTCTTCATCAACATCCAGTGCCCCAAACTTGCCAAAACCGTCTGCTGAAAATAATACCTTATCCGTACTGTCATAGGTCACCATAACCTCTGGCCAATGTACCATTGGAGCAAATACAAAAGTCAGTACATGTTTTCCCAAAGTCAGAGTCTCTCCATTCTGTACCTCTAACTTTTTCCCATCTAATTCCATTCCACGGAAAAAATTCTCTATCATACAGAACGTCTTTGTATTGGCTACGATCACAGTGTCTGGATATACTTTCATAAAATTCTGGATATTTGCAGAGTGATCGGGTTCCATATGTTGTACAATTAGATAATCGGGTTTTCTTCCCTCTAATGCTTTCTCTACATTATCCAGCCATTCATGTGTAAACTTTGCATCCACAGTATCCATCACTGCAATTTTATCATCTTTTATAACATAGGAATTATAACACATCCCATTTGGAACGATATACTGCCCCTCAAATAGATCAACCTGATGATCGTTCACTCCTGCATAGATAATATCGTCTGTAATTTTCATGGATTCTGCCCCTTTCTTGGTCATTTCCTATACTGAAATCCTTCTAATGTTTCCAGTATACCTGATTCATTCTTAAAAGTAAACCACTCCAGCTTATATTTGCAAATATCAACCAACTACTAACAATATCAGGAGCTTGAAAAACGGGTGGTTTTCTCATGGTTTTAACCATAAATTTCCCACCCGCACAGATCATGATCAAATGTTCATTTGTATTTGTGACGCAAAAGCTCTATTTATGCTGTTACTGTTCCCATTTGTTCCTCATTCTGTTCTTCTGTATCTTCTTCCTCATTCTGCATACTCTGCTTATCTTCTTCCTCTGTCTCCCACTGATTCACACTTACATCATCTGATGTTTCATTTTCTCTCTGATCTTTGGAAGTCCAAGAAGCTGCAATTTCAGCAATGTTTTTCCAAAACTCTTCCAATGCAGGTTTTAAACTTTCATAAAACCATATTTTGAACTGTTCTGCAACTTCCTTTCCTTTCTCATTCACACCAGTCCATTCTCCAATCTTCTCACCGACCTGAAGCATCTTTTTAACAAAACATCCTGCTGCTCCGATTCCCATCATAAATCCGACCAGTATGCCAACCATGCCAATTCCAACCACAGCATGTACAAATCCTGCTATCAGTAATGTACCTGCTGCTGCCACCTTTACAGTTACCACAGTGAGTAAGGCGAGGATTGCCGTTCCAGCAATCAATTTTAGCTGTTTCTCTACCTCTTTCCAGTCCAGTCTTCCAGCTATCCCTTCCCAAATCGTTTTTTCTTTATATCCTGCTGCGGCAACAGAAATCCCAATCTCCCTCTCCGTCATCTGTGCCGGAACATTCTCCAATCTTCCCTGCACTTTCAAAATATACACGGCAAGTGCCATATAAATTTCCTTTTCGAAAGTTTCCTCTGCATCCACCAGCTTTTGTATGTTTTCTTCTCCCAATTTCTCGGTCAGCTTAAAAGATGTCTCGCAGTCCAAATATAAAACAGAATACTCACAAAGATATTCTATCACAGCTTTTTTCAACACAGACAGATCTTTCTTTTCTTCTAAGCCATCCGGCACTTGTCTATCTGCTGCCTGTGCACAAGCACTCAGAATGTCAAATAAGAATTCCTCCTGTTCTTCGTCTTTACATTCTTTTAGCATCTCATCCAGTGTCTTCTCTGCAACTGCTTCCATTCCATCTTTTTGTACTGCCTCAAAACTCATATGAAACATATCAATACCAGCCTGCAGTTCTTCAATCACCCGATCTGCATCCACATGTTCGATCCGACTCATCAGAGAATCTTTTAGACTCTGCTTCTTATCCAAATCAAATTGTTCTTCCTCCTGAAGTTCCTGTGCCAATCGTTCTGCCATATCCAATTCTTGTTTTGTCCATCTGCTCTTCATCTACAAACTCCTTTCTACCTGTATCTATCTGTTTCCTGTACTCTTTCTTCCATTTCCTGCTCTTCCCAAGATCTACCCTCATTCTGGCAGATCTGCTCTTTTCTATCCTTAAAGTGGCTCTTCCTGATATCTGATCCTGTCTCTCTTTCACAGCCAACAGTAAGATCTGTATAAAAGCTCTGGAGATCCAAGATAGGATCAAAAATCATCCTATTAGCGCAACGTCCTGACACTGTTCCAAATAATAGCTGCAGCTGCAAAAATGGTCTGATATATAAAACAGCCATCCCACTTCTGCCTGTCCTAGAAGAAATATGTGAAACAGTTCCAGTGACATTTTGACAGGCAGAAGAGATATCAGGAATCATAAAGATCTTCATACTGATTCCCAACAAAACTGCCATAATTCCTACTGCACTCTGGAAATCCTGTTGTCTATCGTTTTTTTCTCTTTCTCCCACTTCCTTGTAGATCGTATTCCATGCCTGTACACATGCCCCCAAAATCTCTGGATAGTTCTGAAATTCCATTGGCAGATCTCCCTGTAAAGCTGTGATATAAACTGCCCCTGCTATGATAAGAGGTTCACATCTGTCTGATATAGATTCTCTTAAAACTTTACTTTGCATGTACACCATCTGAGATAGCAGCAGCTTTGCTGTCTTTTCCATCTGTTCTTCAATCTTCTTTCCCAGTACCTCTTCTGATTCTCCTGCTAACTCAAAAGATTGTAATGTATTCAAAGAACCGGTGATCCCCTGCTCTACATGCATCTGGCGCATACACTCATAACTGTGAAGACAAAAGCCTTTTTTTTGCATTTCTCCCATACCTTCTGTAAGGTATAACAGTATCTGTCTTACAGAAATAGGTTTTTGGTTCTGGCAGCAGGTATGATATGCCTGTAAAAAACATACTCTTCCTTTCTCTGACTTCTCACAGTATTCTCTAACTTCTTCCCAATTCTCCTGCTCAGAAAGATATACTACAATATCTGCCATTTTCTCAGCTGTGACCGGATATCCCCCCAGTTGTTCCTGTA
>CAJMNU010000107.1 GCA_905214855.1 uncultured bacterium
GCATATGTGATGTCCCATGCCACATTCCCTACAATGGGAAATCTGGTGGTGACAGATGATGAATGTCGTGAACTTTTAGAAGATTGTGATGTACTTTTGAAACATACAGTAGATTCTGGGTATCATAAGGCAGCATATCCAAAAGAATACAAAGAACAGTTGAATGCGCTTACAGATTCCGTTGATATCAAAGATTATGGACAGGCAATGCTTCAGCTTGCATATGCATGGAGAGCAGGAAGCGATGAACAAAAACCACTTTTAGGAGATAAGTATGCAAGAATGGCATCTCATTTGCTGTATCAGGGATGGGCAGCAGGAAGCAGTCTGGGAACGACACATCATATGGGATATCCTATGCGTCCCTTCTATCCATCTGTGTTTTTGATGAGAGATGTCTTAAAAGAGAAGGGACTTTTAAAAGATATGGCAGCCATGACTGCATGGTATGCAGGAAGTGGCAGGATTTTTAGAGATTCAGAGGAATTAAAAGGAGAGAGTATTGATACATTGAATACGCTTCTTCAAGGAATTTTGTTTTCGATTCTTCTTATGGAAAAGGATGAGGAACGGGATGTTTGTCTAAAGGGCGTGAAAACATGGCTTTCTGCTGCGCTTCGTCCAGCTCCCGGTTTGGAAGGACCATTCAAAGAAGATGGAAGTGCCTTCCATCATTGTGGTCATTATCCGGCATATGCGATGGGAGGGCTTGTTGGGGCAGCACCTGTTGTATATGCTCTTAGCAATACAAGGTATGCATTGGAGAAAGAGGCACATCTTGCTATGAGAAAGAGTCTTTTGACTATGCGTTTTTATTGCAATCAGGTTCAGTGGCTTATCAGTATGTCATCCAGACATCCTAAGGGGTGTGGGGAGATGAGCCAGATTTCTAACTTAGAACCGTTTTATTATATGGCATTAGCTGGTGTACCTGGAGAGAAGTCAAAGGTGGATGAGGAGATGGCAGGCGCATTACTGCGTTTGAGTGAATATCATAACTTTCCCAAAGCACAGGAATTAGCAGCGCTTGGTATTTCAAAAGAGGAAGCTCCACAGGGACATATTTCTTTGAATTATGCATGTGCAGGACTTCATAGAAGAAAGGAGTGGCTTGCTGGTGTCAGAGGACATAGCCGCTATCTGTGGGGAAGTGAAATTTACGAGAAAAATAATCTGTTTGGACGCTATATTACATATGGAAATCTCCAGATTTTAGGCAGTGGAGTACCAGTAAACCAAAAAGATAGTGGATTTTTTCAGGAAGGATGGGATTGGAACTGCTGGCCGGGAACAACTGCTCCAGTGATTGACCTTGAAAGACTGAGAGGAAAAATAAGAGTAGTAGATCCTACAGCAGGTATGGAAGAAATGTTATTGTCTGATGAGAGTTTTGCGGGAGGTACTCAATTTGAAAACTGGCATGGTATGTTTGGGATGAAATTGCATGGACATGCAAAATATGATGGAAGTTTTCGTGCCAGAAAATCGTGGTTTTTCTTTGATGATCGGATTGTATGTTTGGGAAGTGATATAGAAGATGCGGATGAACAGGCAGAGGTATGTACAACTTTGTTCCAACATTACATGGGAAGTCGTCAGGAAGGTCACATGTGGGTAGAGGGAAAAGAAAAAGTCGTTAGGGAAGAAGATATAACAGGAGAGAGAGGAATGATCCTGATGGATCCATCTGATAATGTTTATATTATCCCTAAAGGACAAAAACTCCGTTTGACAGAGGGAATGCAATACTCAAAGAGTCAAAATCTTGGAGAAGATACTTGTGCCCCATTTGCAAAAGCCGTTTTAAGTCATGGTTCAATGCCCAAAAAGGAAGAGTATGAATATATTATCTTGGTGAAGGGTGGAAAAGAAACGGTTGAAAAATTGGAAAAAGAGGATGCAAAAGGAAGAATGTCAGGCTGTGAGATCCTTCAAAAAGACAGAAGACTTCATGCAGTGTATGATGGAAAAACAGGTGTGACAGGCAGTGTATTCTTTGAGAGTGGAACAGGTACATGTTGGACTGGGAAAAGTGTTATATCAGAAGCCCAAAATGCTTGTTTGGTTATGGAAAAAAGAATAGAAAATGAACTTGTTCTTTCGGTATGTGATCCAGATCTCCGTTTTTATGAAGGAGTGGAAAAAGATCAGATAGATGAGAAGGGAGATCAAAAAGAAATTTCTTTATATTCCAGAGTATGGAGCAGCAATGAGAGTAAAGAAGGAATCGTAACTTTGAGACTGAATGGGTGTTGGAATTTACTGGATACAGAAGAAGAGAAAGTTGAAATTCTGGAAGAAGATGGCAGTACTGTTTTAAAAATTGTCTGTAAAGATGGAAAAACCGTTCCTGTCCATTTGATGAGGAAATAGAACTGTGTCTTGACGCACTAAAATAAGTATATTATAATATGTGGTAATGAATACTACATCTCGCCGGATTTATGTGACTGCATAGAGAAAGCGAACCAAGAATATACTATAGTTGCCAGCAGTCAAAATCGCGCTGCTGTACAGTTTGGAGGTCGTTATGACATATAAGATTATTGGAGACAGCTGCCTGGATTTGACAGCAGAGATGAAAAATGATACACATTTTCAAACAATACCATTGACATTACAGGTAGGTGATTATCATGTTGTAGATGATGAGAACTTTGATCAAAAGGAATTCCTGAAACGGGTAAAAGAGAGTGAGGAATGTCCTAAAACAGCATGTCCATCTCCAGAACAGTTTAAGAAAGCATATGAGTGTGAAGAGGAGAATGTTTTTGTCATTACATTGTCAGAGCATCTGAGTGGTACGTATAACAGTGCGCTTTTAGGAAAAGAGATCTATGAGGAAGAACATGGAAAGAAAAATATCTTTGTAATCTCTTCTGATTCTGCTTCTGCTGGAGAGGTTAAGATGGCACTTTGTATTCAGGAATGGTGTGAAGCAGGGCTGAGTTTTGAGGAAGTATGTGAGAATCTTTTGAAGTTAAAAGAAGAGATGAAAACATACTTTGTTTTAGAGACACTGGATACTCTTAGAAAGAATGGTCGTTTGACTGGTTTACAGGCATTTTTTGCAACTGCACTCAATATCAAGCCGGTTATGGGGGCAGATCATGGTGTGATCATTAAGTTGGATCAGGCAAGAGGAAGTATGAAGGCTCTTACAAGAATGGCAGATATTATGATCAAGGAAGCAGGAGAGACAAAGGATAAGATTTTGGTCATTGCTCACTGCAATAATCCTTCTGTAGCAGAGACATTTCGCAGTATGATGTGTGAGAGAGGGACATTCCGTGATATCGTTGTGACAGAGACAGCGGGAGTTTCTACTGTATATGCCAATGATGGTGGAATTATAGCAGCATTGTAATAGTTTACCATGTAGATATCAGAAACACATAGTTCAGAGTAATCTGATATTATAGGGATAAAAAGAACGGGAGGATTCCAAGATGGGAACTTTCCGTTTTTTTAATATGTGTTTTGATAAAAATAAGAGAGTATGCACAGAGAACAAAACCAAAGATAACGTTTTAATTCGTGTAGGTCTGTCAAAGACAAAGTTTCAATTAGGGGATTGCAAGATAAAGAGAAAAAGGGTACATTATAAAAGAATACACTGTGAAAAGGCGATGTTATAAAAGAGAAAAGAGGACTGGGAAAAATGATAGCAGATTGCCATAACCATACATGTTTTTCAGGGGATTCTGAAAATCCGGTAAGAAGTCAAATTGAGAGAGCAATAGAATTGGGGATGGAAGAACTTTGCATCACAGACCACCATGACTATGATGCAAAGTGTGGTGATATTGATTTTACATTGGATATACCAAAATATCTATCTTATATGCAGCAGATGAAAGAGGAATATAAGGATAAGATCCAGCTCAGGATAGGAATTGAACTGGGGCTGCAGCCACATCTGAAAACATATTTTCGTGAATTTTTAAATCAGTATTCTTTTGATTTTGTCATTGGTTCTACACATGTGGTAGATGGGATTGATCCATATTTTCCAGAGTATTTTCAGACACGGGGAGAAGAGGAAGGACATAGAAGATATTTTGAAACGGTGTTGGAAAATTGTATAAAACTGGATGATTACGATGCAGCAGCTCATTTGGATTATGTAGTGCGTTATGGTCCGACAAAGAATCGTCTGTACAATTATAAGAAATATCAGGATATCATAGATGAAATCTTACGGATCCTTTTAGAAAAGGGAAAGGCGTTGGAGTGTAATACAGCAGGTTTGGCGAAAGGAATGGGACAGCCGCATCCACATCCAGATATTTTGAGACGCTATCATGAGATGGGAGGAGAGCTCCTGACAGTGGGATCAGATGCGCATGAGGCAAAATACCTTGGATATGCGTTTGAAAAAACCAGAGAGTTGTTGCTTTCCTGTGGTTTTCGTTATTATACTGTGTATGTGGATAGAAAACCAATATTCCATAAACTATAGGATGAAATTATAATTTAGAATTGATTTGTGGAGGAAAAGGAATGTATGAATGTATTTGATATTGTAGGTCCTGTGATGATCGGACCTTCCAGTTCTCATACTGCAGGGGCAGTAAGAATTGGTAAAATGGCAGCTCTTCTCATGAGAGAACCAGTACAAAAGGCTCATATTTTACTGCATGGTTCTTTTGCTAAGACCTATAGGGGACATGGCACAGATAAAGCTCTGGTAGGTGGAATCCTTCGCATGGATCCTTGGGATACCAGAATCCGTGACAGTTTAGAATTGGCGAAAGAGCGTGGGATTGAGGTGGAATTTCAGACAGGAGAGATCGAAAACGCACATCCTAATACGGCAAAGATTACATTGACTGGTATTTATGGGCAAACAGTCAGCCTTCAGGGGGCTTCTGTTGGGGGAGGTAATATTGTCATCTGTGAAATAAATGGTATGGAAGTGTATTTTACAGGACAAAATCCAACGTTGATCGTTCTGCACCAAGATATGCCTGGTGTAATTGCACAGGTGACAGCGGTTGTTTCTAAACATCGCGCAAATATCTGTAATTTCCGTTTGAACCGGCAGGAAAAAGGTGGTTTAGCGATCATGTCCATTGAAATGGATAATCCATTTCATGAGTCACTGCTCTCTCAGATTGAGTCGCTGCCATATGTCGTGAACACAATACTTTTAAAGATTGATTGATGATGGAATGTGGTAAAAAAGGAAGTCCCAGACACATCATGGAATAATCCATGACAGGGCAGATGAAAGGGTTTTATTTATGAAATTACAATATAGATCAGTAGAAGAACTGGTATCTGCAGCGAAGTCCTGTAACAAGAAAATATCAGAGATCATTTTGGAGGAACAGGCTGAGAGCATGGAAAAAACACAGGAAGAAATCTATGAGAAGATGTATGCAAGTTTTCAGGTTATGAAACAGTCTGTTATAGACGGAATGGATGAAAATTTGAGATCTTCCAGTGGCTTGAGTGGTGGTGCAGCTGCAAAGATGAGAAAGGCAACAGAAGAGGGAAGAAATCATTTTGGAACATTATTTGGAAGCGCGATGAGTA
>CAJMNU010000108.1 GCA_905214855.1 uncultured bacterium
TTCTTCTTAATTGCAACAGACGCTTCATGCTCTGTCATGCCACGGACATCCATCAGACGCTGAATCCTGTCTTCCTTTTCTGCACAGATAAAAACGCTTAAAACATCCGTTCTTTTTCTTAGGATATAATCTGCACATCTTCCCACGATCACACATGGTCCCTGATCTGCCAATTGCCTTATGATAGATGCCTGTGCTTTATATAGCTGATCACTCAATGATTCTGCATATTCTGCAAGATAATAGTGGGCATCAATATTCCAAGCTGTCTGATAAGAAGCAATAAAGCCATTCAATGCCTTTTCATCCAGAGATTCTGCCTCTGCGGTTGTCAGATTCAGCTCTTTTGCTGCCATCTCGATCAAATTTCTGTCATATAATGGAATTTCCAGATCCTTTGCAAGCCGTGCACCAATATCATGTCCACCACTGCCAAATTGCCGTCCGATCGTAATAATCGTTTTACCCATACAGTCCACTCCTTCCTATCCCTTCGGGATGTTGTTGATAAGATCCACTTAGTTCTTACCTACATTCTATCAAATATTTAGAAAAGAGAAAAGCATAAAATAAATTTTTTATACTTTTCTCTTATTTTTTTACAATTTTAAACTCTATTACGATTTTTATTATAATTAATCAGACATCCAACACGGACAATCTTCTTCTCATCTTCTGTCATATCTGCCAGATACAGTGAGATCTCTTTCACAGTATCTTTAATCACATATGCCCTGATCTGTTTTCCATTCTCTTCCAACGCTTGCAGAACATTCGGAATATAGATATAATCTCCCACCTCAAAATCAGGCTCTTCTTTCATCTGAAATGGCAGCATACCCCAGTTCATAACATTGGAGCGATATCGTTTCGTTGCGTATTCTTTTACAATGTTCGCAAGACCTCCCAAGACTCTCTGACAGCTTGCCGCCTGCTCTCTTGCAGAACCATCTCCCGGCTTTATTGCATAGATCATACTTCCGATTTCAATTTCCTGCGGTTTCACATGTTCGCTGCCTGATATGCCAGCGATTCTTCTGTAAACTTCCTCAAGTTCCTTCGGTAAAGATCCATCCAGACGTTCTTTCTCCAGTTTCTGTACCTCTTTTGCCTTTCCTACATATTCTGGATCTCTTCTTGACAAAGTAAACTCTGCCAGCCCCAGTGGATTGGAACGATAGGAAGAGGTCTCTCCGGAAGGAATCAGCTCATCCGTTGTCGTGACAGGATCCATGATCTTAGAACAAACCCGAAGTAAGATATGATCGGATAACTCCTCCATCTGAGGCCAATCCTTAATATTTGGACCATAGATCAGGTCTTCTTTCGTTTCCGCCTTGCCATATCCCTGGTACACTCTTCGGTCATATGCAGCACTGTCATACTCATACATTGGAACTTCATATCCATCTGCCACATCTGTTGCCGGTGTCAGGACACCTCCATTTGCTGCTGTAGCCGCAATCGAACGTGCATCCATCAGTGCAACCGCTGCAAGCTGTCCTGCTCCTGGTTTAGAACCTTCTCTGTTAGGGAAGTTTCTTGTAGTATGTCTTATGCTTAATCCGTTGTTTGCTGGAGTGTCTCCTGCACCGAAACATGGTCCACAGAAAGCCGTGCGGACAATAGCCCCTGCTGCCATCAGTTCATTCACTGCTCCCTTTTTCACAAGATCCATGAAGACAGGCTGAGAAGATGGGTAGACAGAAAGCTGGAACACACCGTTTCCACAACTCTTATTCTGCAAAATATGTGCTGCTTCCATTACATTACTGTAATTGCCGCCTGCACATCCTGCGATCACGCCCTGCTGCACATGCAATTTCCCATTTTTGATCTTATCCAGTAAATGCAGGGAAACATTTGGATTTCCAGAAATTTTTGCAGCTTCTACTTCCACTGTATGCAAAATATCTTCCAGATTCTCATTCAGTTCATCAATCTCATACACATTGCTTGGATGGAATGGGAGCGCAATCATTGGTTTCACAGAACTTAAATCCACATAGACCATGCCATCATAATAGGCAACATCTGCCGGATTTAATTCTTCGTAATCCTCTTCTCTCTTATGCTGTTTTAAGAATGCTTTTGTATCTTCATCTGTTCTCCAGATGGAAGTCAGACAGGTTGTCTCTGTTGTCATGACATCCACACCATTTCTATAATCTGTTGTCATGGAAGATACACCCGGTCCTACAAATTCCATTACTTTATTTTTCACATATCCGTTTTTAAACACAGCGCCAATGATCGCCAATGCAATATCCTGTGGACCTACCCCCGGCATTGGCTTATTATCCAAATAGACTGCAACCACGCCTGGATAATTGACATCATATGTATCACAGAGAAGCTGTTTTACCAATTCTCCTCCACCTTCTCCGATCGCCATTGTTCCCAAAGCCCCATAACGGGTATGGCTGTCTGAACCAAGGATCATTTTTTTACAGCCTGCCATCTGTTCTCTCATATATTGATGGATGACTGCAATATGAGGAGGCACAAAAATACCACCATATTTCTTACAAGCTGACAGACCAAACAGGTGGTCATCCTCATTGATCGTTCCTCCCACTGCACACAGGGTATTGTGACAATTTGTCAATACATAAGGAATTGGAAATTTCTCCATTCCAGATGCCTTCGCAGTCTGGATAATACCCACAAATGTGATATCATGAGATGCCATCGCATCAAAACGGATCTTTAACTTTTCCATATCACCTGATGTATTATGTGCCTGCAAAATAGAATAGGCGATCGTACCTTTTTTCGCCTCTTCTTTCACTGGTTCATATCCTGTCAGGCTGGCAACTTTTGCACTCTCTGCCTCTGGAATGATCTCTGTGCCATGTACCAAATACACACCGCCATCATATAATTTCACCATAGTTCTTCCTCCCTTGCCAAAGACTGCTCCTTACAGCATTTTCTCCAGATTCTTTCTGATCTCAGCAATGAAATCCTGACTGTTCAGCACTGTTACATCTTTTAAAGTAGTGATCAATGCCAGATCTTTTGTCATTTTTCCTGACTCGATCAAATCCAATGTTGCTTTTTCCAGTTTATCTGCAAATGCACAGAGTTCAGGAATCTCATCCAGTTCTCCACGTTTTTTAAGAGCACCGCTCCACGCAAAGATGGTTGCAACAGAGTTTGTAGATGTCTCTTCTCCCTTTAAATGTTTGTAATAATGTCTCTGCACTGTGCCATGTGCTGCCTCATACTCATATACACCTGCCGGAGAGACAAGAACGGATGTCATCATTGCCAGAGAACCAAAGGCAGAAGATACCATATCACTCATAACGTCTCCGTCATAATTTTTACATGCCCAGATAAAACCACCCTTTGCCTTCATCACTCTTGCCACTGCATCATCGATCAAGGTATAAAAATAGGTGATCTGTGCTTTTTCAAATTTTTCTTTATATTCTGCATCAAAAATTTCCTGGAAAATATCTTTAAAGCGGTGATCATACTTTTTGGAAATGGTATCTTTAGACGCAAACCACAGATCCTGTTTCGTCTGCAATGCATACTCAAAACAAGAACGTGCAAAACTGGAAATGGATGCATCTGTATTATGCATTCCCTGCAAAACTCCTGGACCCGTAAATTCATGTATCACTTCTCTTGTCTGTGTTCCATCCTCAGCAGTAAAAACCAACTCTGCTTTTCCTGCTCCCGGAACTACAATCTCTGCATTTTTATATACATCACCATATGCATGACGTGCCAGCGTGATAGGCTTTTCCCAATTTCTGACACAAGGCTCGATTCCTTTTACCAAGATCGGCGTACGGAAAACTGTTCCATCTAACATCGCACGAATCGTTCCATTAGGACTTTTCCACATTTCCTTCAAATGGTATTCATCCATTCTCGCTGCATTTGGTGTGATCGTAGCACATTTTACAGCTACACCATATTTTAAGGTGGCATTTGCAGAGTCTTTTGTCACCTGATCGTTTGTCTCGTTACGGTGTTCCAATCCCAGATCGTAGTACTCTGTTTTCAAATCCACAAACGGAAGAAGAAGTTCCTCTTTGATCATCTTCCAGAGAATCCTTGTCATCTCATCTCCATCCATCTCAACCAACGGTGTTTTCATTTTGATCTTATCTGTCATGTCATCCCCAACCTTTCTGCTTTTTGCCATAGTATCATGATATGATTAATATATCTAAAACATCTTATATGCTTTATATTTTAGTCTTGATATACCTCAAACGTCTTGTAGACTTTATATTGCATCTTTATATTTCTTGCATATTCTATTGATATACTTCTTTTAACCCGTTTTTTACGATATTTGCATACGCATTCTGCACATGCTGATTGGCAAGTTTTTCTGCTTTT
The DNA here is from genome assembly GCA_905214855.1 of uncultured bacterium. Classification (GTDB taxonomy): domain Bacteria; phylum Bacillota; class Clostridia; order Lachnospirales; family Lachnospiraceae; genus CAJMNU01. The sequence continues at coordinate 4,366 of CAJMNU010000108.1, forward strand.
TCTTCATTTTTTTCCTTGATCGCTTCCATGATCATCCGATGTTCCTGATTGCTTGCCACTCCTCTTTTTTGTTCAGAAAGAGTCTTTTTTCTCGCCCGCATGACATATTTATGAAAATCACTCAATGTATGGGCAAGCATTTTGCTGTTGCAAGATTCATACATAATGACATGAAAACGACTGTCCAGCTCTGCCAACTGCTGCGTATTTCCTCTTGCAGCATGAAATTCCGCAAGATAAATATTTTCTTCCATTTCCTCCATCTTTTCTGGTGGAATATGACGGCAGCATAATCTGGCACACAGCCCCTCCAGCAGAGAGCGCATCATATAGATATCTTCCACATCCTTTGCTGTAATGCTGTTGACATATGCGCCTTTATTCGGTATGATCTCCACCAGCCCTTCCAGTGCGAGCTGGCGAAGCGCCTCCCGCACCGGAGTCCTGCTGACCCCTAACTCCTCACATAAGGTTAATTCTCTTAACTCTTCGTGGTTGTGGTATACATCATTTAGGATATCTTCCCTTAATTTTACAAATACCTGATCGCTCAGGGAAGCTCTGCCTCTCTCTCCCATTTTCCTTCTCCTGTTTCTCTTATTCTGTCTTCTGTTTTGATAATTCTAATCCATAATTTTGTTTTATTGTTTTACGAAACCATTTTCCCCGTAAACATATCCAAGTTTTCCACTGACTTCTGAGATCACACGGATCAATTCTTCATCTGTGATAACAGTAACACGTCCTTCTTCATACTGCTTATCTACCCATTCTTTGATACCATGTACCAGCTCAGATGTCTTATCCAGCTGCCTGTCACCACGCAGTTTAAAGTAGGTATTCATCCAGTGAGCGATACCCGCCAGACCGGAAGTATTGGATACAGCACATAAAACCGGACGGTTCAGGAATTTCTCTGTATCAAAAATATTGTAGATCTCTTCATTCTTCAAAAGACCATCTGCATGGATACCAGCTCTTGTGACATTAAAATTCTTTCCCACAAACGGGGTTCTTGGCGGGATCTGGTAGCCAATCT
>CAJMNU010000109.1 GCA_905214855.1 uncultured bacterium
ATCCAGTGAACATAATGCAGAATACAATCCTTTCTTTATCAAAAGCAAATATCCTGAGTTGATCGACGCATTCCAGATACCTCTGGATGAATACCCACGCCGTTGTGTAAATCAGATTGAGAGATGGGAAAAAGAAAAAAATGAAATCCTTCAGAACGGGGCTGCCACACACTCCCGTTCAAAAGAGTATGCTTCCTATATCATGGAGGCAATTGTTACCAACACTCCATATAAAATCGGAGGCAATGTACTCAATCATGGACTGATCGACAATCTTCCATCGGATGCCTGCGTTGAAGTTCCATGCCTTGTAGATGGCAGTGGCATCACACCATGTCATGTTGGTCCTCTTCCTCTTGCACTTGCCGCAATGAATTCCAGCAATATCTACTCCCAGCTTCTCACCATAGAGGCAGCAAGAACAAAAGACAGATCCCTGATCTATCAGGCAGCTATGATGGAGCCACATACAGCCGCAGAATTGAGCGTTGATGATATTGTTGCAATGTGTGACGAACTCATTGCAGCTCATGGCGAATATATGAAAGGATATTAAAAACTCTTTATGATTAAAAATCCGCACTTCTTTTAAAGGAAATGCGGATTTTTTCTCTATTCCATAGTTGTAAAGCATTCTTTTTCGTGTTAATATCAATCTTAAACAGAATTCTATCATACAAAACAAAAGACACTTTACAAGAAAGGAAGTCTCTTTATGCACAATCATTCACTGCCCCACCAGCATGGACAGGAAATAGAAAAAATTTGTGATCACATGCCCCAACTACAAGATTTTCAGGTTGTATCTGATATTTTCAAACAAATGGGAGACAGCAGCCGTGTCCGTATCTTCTGGATTCTCTGTCATTGTGAAGAATGTGTGATCAACCTCTCGGCAATGATGGAGATGAGCAGCCCTGCTGTTTCCCATCATTTAAAACAACTAAAATCCAGTGGACTGATCATTAGCCGACGTGAGGGCAAAGAGGTATATTATAAAGCATCCAGAACCCGTCAGGCAGAACTTTTGCATCACATGATCGAAATGTTAGTCGAAATTTCCTGTCCCAACGCATAAATCCGACTCAGAAAGGCGCTCGGCAAGCATGGTGTTACGTTTTGTAACTGTAACGTGACGCACAGAATATGCCAGCGCTTTTTTACTTCCCACTATCACAAGAATTTTTTTAGCACGTGTGATCCCTGTGTAGATCAGGTTTCTCTGGAGCATAACAAAATGGCTCATCAAGACAGGCATAACAACGATCGGGTATTCTGACCCTTGTGCCTTATGGATAGTCGTTGCATATGCATGTGTCAATTCATCCAATTCTGTGACATCATATTCTGTAAGTTTTTCATCCTCAAAACGCACCCAAAGCGTTCTGTCTTCCAGACTGACCCGTTCCACTACGCCAATATCTCCGTTAAACACTTCTTTGTCATAATTATTTTTGATCTGCATGACCTTATCTCTCTGCCGAAAAATGACTCCGCTGCGCCTAAGCCCCTCTCCATCCGGATTGAGTGTCTCTTGGAGCATCCGATTCAGATTTGCCGCCCCTGCCTCTCCCCGCTGCATCGGTGTAAGCACCTGAATCTGTTCTGGTGTTATTTTATAATGTCTGGGAAGTTTTCTTTTTACCAGTTCCAAAATCTCTGCTGCCGCCTCCTGTGGGTCATCCTTCTCTACAAAGAAAAAATCGGTCTGTTTTCCATTAGAAAGATCTGGCATCTTTCCCACATTGATCCTGTGTGCATTTTGTATGATTCTGCTCTCCTGTGCCTGCCTGAAAATCCGTGTCAGTCGAACAACCGGAAAAATACCGGATTCTATCATATCACGCAGTACGTTTCCTGCTCCGACCGAAGGAAGCTGGTCAATATCTCCAACAAGGATCAGACGCATAGCGGGCTGAACTGCTCTTAGCAGTGCATTCATCAACACAATATCGATCATTGAACACTCATCGATCACAAGAACATCACCTTCCAAGGGATTCTCCTCATTCTTCTGATAGCCCTGTGGCGGTTGATATTCCAAAAGCCTGTGGATCGTCTTTGCCTCCATTCCTGTCGCCTCTGTCATTCTTTTTGCTGCTCTGCCGGTCGGTGCAGCAAGTAGCACCTTCAATCCATAAGCCCGAAAAGCTGTGATCACCCCTTTTGTCGTGGTGGTTTTTCCTGTTCCGGGACCTCCTGTTAAGATCATGATTTTTGCCATCGCAGCCTGACGGATCGCCTCAGCCTGTACCTCATCGTATGTCACTCCCAGAATTTTTTCAATATGGGAGACATCTACAGATAACTTTTCATTCTGACTCTCCAGCCTTGCTTTTGACAATTTGACCCACAGGAAATCCTCTCCTGATGTTCTTCTAATCCGTTTTAGCTTATTGGCTGTCCCAGTTTCAGCATAATAAAAGGCTGGAAGATAGATTGCATCTTTGTTTTGTATCAGATCTTCACAGTGCAGCATTTCATCCATTGTCATCACCAGATATTCTTCTTTTGCCTCTAACAATTCTGCTGCTTTCTCGATCAACTGTTCTTTTTCAGCAAATACATGTCCATCTTCTGCCAGCGTACTCAATGTATATAAGATCCCGCTCCTCAATCTGACAAAAGATTCTTTTTCAAATCCCAATTTTTTTGCAATCTGATCGGCTGTCTTAAATCCAATCCCCCAGATATCATCTGCAAGACGGAAAGGATTTTCTTTCACAACAGAAATACTTTGATTTCCATATTGTTTATAAATCTTTGCTGCAAAAGAAGTGCTGACTCCATGTTCCTGCAAAAAAATCATTACATTTTTAATCTCTTTTTGCCGATTCCAGCTTTCCTCGATCTTATCCACACGTTTCTTCCCAATACCCGGAACTTCCAAAAGACGCTTGATATCTGTCTCCATCACATCCAGTGTCTCCTGACCGAATTGCTGTACAATGCGATTTGCAAATCTAGGACCTACTCCCTTGATCAGGCCAGACCCAAGATATTTTTCTATTCCATAAATAGTGGCAGGCATGGTCTCCTCCCAACGCTCTGCCATAAATTGTTTTCCATACTTAGGATCGACTTTCCAGTTTCCTTCTACCAAAAGAACAGATCCCACTACAGCATCCAACAAATTTCCAACCAAAGGTATCAATTCCTGATATCCGCTCACAGCTACTTTTAATACAGAATATCCATTTTCCGGATTTTGATATGTAATACGCTCCACTACACAGCGAATTTTTAACATAACTCCTCCTTCCCCTTTTCACTGTCTTGTTTGATCCTCATATTAATCTGCCCAATTGCCATAAACCTTGTCTTCTTTATCAATACCTTGACTTTATCTGCTTTTTATCTGCATTTTATCTGTACTATATATCATCGACGCTCTCCACAGCTAAAGCAGAAGATTTTATGACACATTGGATAATTTTCGCAGAAGTTGTCTGTGCATCACATACATAAGAATGAGGATTCCCAATAAATATACTGGAAATATTCCAACACTGATCCGCTTTGCGATCATTCCAAACAAAGGCGGCATCAAAAGATTGCCAAGATAAGCACTTGCCATTTGTACACCAACCAGTGCCTGTGAATTCTCTGCTCCAAAATTAGAAGGTGTGGAATGAATGATACATGGATAGATCGGAGCACATCCAAGTCCCACAATGATCAATCCTGCAAGTGCGATTTTTGACCCAAATGGAAGAAACATACAGATCAAACCTGTCAAAATCAATGCCTGTCCCAGACGTATCATCTGATTATCCTGAAGTTTTATTGTAAGAAACCCGCTTATCGCACGTCCCACAGTAATCCCTACATAAAAAAGACTCCCATATCCTGCCGCAGTTCCGACATCTATCCCATATTTTAACACAAGATAGCTGCTCGCCCAAAGCCCGCTTGTCTGCTCCAATGCACAATAACAAAAAAACATCAAAAGTACTTGTTTTGCACCAGAGATATGGATCACTTCTGATAATGAAAGTACTTGTTCTGATTCTTTCCTCTTCCCCTGTTCTTTACTTGTCACATCATCACAATATGATATTGACTGTTGTTTCCACAACGGAAGCGTAAGCATCAAAATTGCTGTCAGTATGATCTGTATATAAGAAATCCACCTATATCCACTATGCCAGCTCTGTCCACGGCTCAACACATAGCTCATGATATATGGTCCTACACTAGCTCCAACACCCCACATACAATGCAGCCAACTCATATGGCGGCTTTTATAGTGCAATGCTACATAGTTATTAAGTGATGCATCTACACTTCCTGCTCCTAAACCATACGGGATTGCCCAGACTATCAGCATCCAGTAGGAATGACTCATTGAAAATCCCCACAATGCCACTGCTGTTGTGAGGACACTGAACGCAGTCACTTTTCCTGTTCCAAATTTTTTTGTCAAACGATCACTCTGTAAACTGGAAATAATTGTCCCTGCTGCTATAATCATAAATATCACACCTGCATAGTCTACAGGAACCTGAAACTCTGGGTAAATACTTGGCCATGCAGAACCAAGAAGAGAATCTGGCAGCCCCAAGCTAATAAATGATAAGTAAATTACTGCCAATAATAAATGAAACATCACAATATCCTCCATGTATCTCTTTTCATTAAAAATCTAACTAATCCTATCTCTGCTCATGATAACTGCACAGTACGTTTGGATTATATTCTAATGCGCCAGCAAGCAACTGTTTTACTGCCTGATCTGCCTTTCCCTGAACCCCACCATATAAACGGATTCCCATCTCTGCCAGTGCATTTTGTGCCCCTCTTCCAATTCCGCCACAGATCAAGACATCCACTTCTTGTTGCTTTAAAAAAACGGCAAGTGTTCCATGTGCGTAACCCTCTGTTTCTATTGTCCATGTTTCTGTTATACTTCCTGTATCCACACAATAGATTTTAAAACATTCTGTCTGACCAAAATGCTGAAAGATTTCTCCATTCTCATATGTCACTGCAATCTTTATCCGACCATCTCTATCTTTAACACTATTCTCGTATATATCCAGCCTTTTTCCACACCCACATCCAGTCCGATACTGCTCACAGAAACAGACATCTCCTCCTGCGATCTCTAAAATCTGTCCTTCAACCATACTTTTTGCGATCTTATGTCTTGCACAAGCATAAATACTCTGCACTGTTGTCCGTGCAACTCCCATCTGCTTTGCACATTCTTCCTGATTCAAACCTTCCAGATCGATCAGACGAATCACCTCATACTCATCCACTGTCATAACAATGTGTTTCTGCATTTGTTTTTCTTCTAATCCCGTTTCTTCTGTCATCTGTTCATCTGTTTTTTCCTGTGTGTTTTCTCGCTGTTTATTTACAGG
>CAJMNU010000110.1 GCA_905214855.1 uncultured bacterium
TTCCAAGGACTTTGCTTTGGTTGTATAGTCATCCATATTCATACGCACATGCCACATTCTGATCTGTCTACCGATTTCCCATGTATTTCCACACATAACAAGACAGACCAGATTGACCATGATCAAGAGGCAGATCAATGCTACTTTCACCGCACTGCCTGTAAAAACATGACTTTGTTTATAAATATCCTGTTTCGTTTTTTCATAGTCTTTTTGAAACCAGCCCATTTTTTTTCTATGTGATCTGTCGGTTTTCCACAATATGGGCATACTTCATCTTCTAATTTCAAAAGTGCACCACAATATTTACATTTTAATTCTTCTTTTTCTGTTTTAGCCATTGCTTCGCATACTCCTCACACTTGTCAAAATCAATATATCCATCTGGAGAAAGTTCTGTTTTCATACGGTCAAACTCTGCTTCATCCCATCCAAAGATCTCACAGGTCTGTTTTTTGACTTCTTCCTTATATTCCAAAACTTTTTCCCATTCTTCTGGCATCGAAAATTCTTCCTCTGCTCGTCTTTGCATCCGAAAAGTCAAATACAAAACATTTTCTAATGCATATTGGATATCCTGTGTTCCAGTCTCTTGTATTTTTTCTTCTGTAAGTTCATTTACCGTCTCCCGATACACGGTAATATCTTCATAGCACTCTATCACATTCATATGTTCCCAATTCCAGAGATGATATGGGCTGTTCGCCTCTAAAAGCTGCATATGAAAATCCACGATTGCATCATAATTTTCTTCTTCAAACCATGCGTCCAACTTTGCAAAGGCTTCTTTCTGCCAAAGAAGTTGTTCTTTTTGAAGTTGATCTTCTTTCTTTTGGCTAAAATAAGAATATCCTGTTCCAATGCTCACACAGAGCAAAATGACTACTGCACCAGATATAAAAATCTTCCTTATCCTTTTTGCCTGTATTCCAACTTCTTTTTTCCACTCTTTTTGCGGAACTTCTTCCAATTTTTCCAGATCATCTTGGATTTTTTCCATCTGATCCCAATATTCCTTGTTTGCAGCCTCATACTGAACTGCCCCACAATACTTGCATGTTGTCTCATTCTCTCCAATTTCTGCTCCGCAATTTTTACAAACTGCCATATACCCCTCCATTCTCAAAAAATGCATTCTGCACTCTTAACACGATTCTTTGATCTGTTCACTCTATAGGCTTTACCTCTTTTTCAAATACAATAGTAGCCTGACATTCTAATTCTCTTCTTTTATGTATTATAAAATATATTTAAAATAAACACTATATTTTTTTTATATAAAAGTAAGAATGATAATGTGGATAAAAAAGAATGATATATTGTGGCGTAAATGAAACATAGAAAGATGTTTATTGGATTGACGAAGTCATTTCGTTTTTTTATAATGAAACAAGAAACAATAGTGTTCAGTGTATTCTGTTAACTGTGATCAAAATTAGGAGAGGAGAAAATTCTTAAAAATAGAATCTAAAAAACGAAATGAGAGAGGAACAGAGAGAAAAACTGGAAAATCAGCTTAGAGAAGTGTTAAAGAAAGCAATACAAAATGGAGAGGTTTCCTGTGGCAGCTTTCTCGTAAAAAAGGACGGAGAAGAAATTTGTTGTTTTCAGGAAGGATATGCAGATAGAGAGAATCTGGTAAAATTGGAAAGAGATCATATTTTTCGATTATATTCCATGACAAAACCGATCACTGCGGCGGCAGTGATGGCTTTGGTAGAAGAAGGGAAATTAGATCTTTCAGAGCCAGTATCAGCCTATCTTCCGGGATTTTGTGGTCAGACTGTGGAAAAAGATGGAAATATCGTTCCTGTACAGAAAGAAATGAGAATCCTTCATCTGTTGTCGATGACCTCTGGCTTGGTTTATGATGGAAGCAGTCTTGCGGGGCAGGGAACTAGCAGATTGATCCAGGAAGTGATTGACCGTATGGACGGGGAATATCCAATTGGAACAGTAGAGTTTGCCAATCGTTTAGGATGTGTGCCATTAGAGTTTGATCCGGGAACTTCATGGCATTATGGAACTTCTGCGGATGTGCTTGGAGCTTTGGTAGAGGTGGTGTCAGGTCAGTCTTTTGGAAGCTACCTTAGAGAACGGTTTTTTGAACCTATGGGAATGAAAGATACAGGATTTTTTGTCCCAGAGGAAAAACAGCATAGATTGGTGAAAGTATATCAAAGAGAAGAAAAAGGGGACATGTCTTTGTATCTGGAAAATCATCTTGGAATCTCAAATTCTATGAAGAGACCGCCTGCTTTTGAATCAGGAGGTGCAGGATTGGTTTCCACTTTGGATGATTATGCACGGTTTACTCAGATGCTTCTTCAGAAAGGCAGATGGGAAGAAAAACAAATTTTACGTCCATATACCGTAGACTATCTTACTTCTTCACGTCTGTGCTGCGAAGGGCAGCGAAAAGCATTTGAACAGTGGGTTGGGCTGGAAGGGCATTCATATGGAAATCTAATGCGTGTACTGGAATATCCGGGGCAGGCGGCTCTTATGGGAACAAAGGGAGAGTATGGATGGGATGGATGGCTTGGACCATATTTCAGCAATCATCCAGATCAAAATATGAGTATTCTTTTAATGATCCAGATGACAAATACAGGAACCGGACCACTGTTAAGAAAGTTAAAAAATATAGTGACCAGTACTTTGGTAGACTAGATCATAAATAAAAAGTACAGAGAAGGGATATTGCAAAAATATGGAAAATCAGGCAGAACATAAGCGAAGAGTGCGTTATAAAGGGACACACCCAAGAAGTTATAAAGAAAAATACAAAGAGCTTCAGCCAGAGAAATATAAAGATACCATAGAAAAAGTCATCCAAAAGGGCGGTACGCCGGCTGGGATGCACATTTCTATCTGTGTAAAGGAGATATTGGATTTTCTTCAGATCAAGCCTGGTCAGAAGGGACTGGATGCCACATTGGGATATGGAGGACATAGCAGGGAGATGTTAAAATGTCTGAATGGAGAGGGACATTTGTATGCGCTGGATGTCGATCCTATTGAATCAGCAAAGACAAAAGAGCGTTTGGAAAAATTGGGATATGGTCCAGAGATCTTGACGATACGACAGATGAATTTTGCTGATCTGGATAAGATTGCAGAGGAAGTAGGACCATTTGATTTTATTCTGGCTGATCTTGGAGTTTCTTCCATGCAGATTGACAATCCGGACAGGGGATTTTCCTATAAGTTTGAAGGTCCTTTGGATCTTCGTCTCAATCCGGAAAAAGGGATGACGGCAGCAGAACGCCTGAAAACGATTTCTCAGGAAGAGCTTTGTGGTATGTTGGTGGAAAATGCAGATGAACCTTATGCAGAGGAAATTTCCCGTGCCGTTGTTTTGGCGATTAAGAATGGAAAGCCAGTAGAAACTACAACACAGTTAAAGGAGATCATTGAACATACATTAGCATTTCTTCCAGAGGATGAGCAGAAAGAAGCAGTCAAAAAATCCTGTCAAAGAACCTTTCAGGCACTTAGAATTGATGTCAACAGTGAATTTGAAGTGTTGTATGCATTTTTGGAGAAACTTCCCAATGCATTGGCAAAGGGCGGTCGTGTAGCGATCCTGACATTTCACTCTGGAGAGGACAGACTGGTAAAAAAGGCTTTTAAAGAAGGAGAAAAAGCTGGTTTTTATCAAGAAATCGCAAAAGATGTGATTCGTCCTTCCGCAGAAGAATGTGTGAAAAATAGTAGAGCAAAATCTACAAAAATGAGGTGGGCAATCCGTGCGTAAAAGAAAAGTATTGATTGGCACAACCAATCCGTCAAAAGTTAAAAGGTTTGAAGAACTGCTGGCAGGATATGATCTGGAGTTCTGTACGCTCAAAGATCTTGGAATTTGTCAGGAACCGCAGGAAACGGGAAAAGATCCAGAAGAAAATGCTATTTTAAAGGCGAAATTTTATGGTCAGTTTTTTGATTGTGTTATATGTAATGATTCGGGATTATATTTTGAGGGATTGTCATTAGAGGATGTTAGACAGCCCGGATTGCATATCAGGACACCACAGGGAAGAGAACGGCTAGAGGATGAGCAGATGATACAGTACTATTCTCAACTGATCCATTCTCTTGGCGGAAAAGTATTGGCTTATTATCTGGATGGGATTGCAGTGAATCAGAATGGACATATTTCATCTTTTATGGAAAACAACAAAGAAACAAGAGGTGCTTTCTATATGGTGGATGTGCCTTCTCCAAAACGTCATTTGGGATGGCCCTTGGATTCGATCTCTCTGAACAGAGATACCATGATGTATTTTGTAGATAAAGGCAATATGAAATATGATACCGCAGAAGAAAATAGTATCATGGGAGAGTATCGAAAGAGACTGATCCATTTTTTAAAGACAGCGCTAGAGCTTTCAGAATAAGGAGCAGATGATACCAGATTCCCTGTTTAAAATGAATAAGAGTGACAAAACAGGCGGTGATCTTTTTCGTATTTGGAGATCACCGCCTGATATCTTGTTTAGAAAAGGTTTGTTGTATTTTCTTTTAAAATAATATCTTTTGTTCTTATCTGCTGATATAATCTTTGATAGCTTGAAAACTGGCAGGACTGATCACATGTTCCATACGACAGGCATCTTCGCTGGCAGTTTCAAGATCTACTCCGAGCTGTATCAGCCAGTTTTTGATCAAGGTGTGGCGTTCATAGATTGTCTCAGCGATCGTCTGACCAGATGTAGTAAGTGTAATATGTCCATCAGTATCCACTAAGATATGACCGTCTGTTCTGAGATGTTTCATAGCAACACTGACACTTGGTTTGGAAAAATTCAGATGGTTTGCAATATCAATAGAACGAACATAGGGTAGTTCTTTGCTGAGTACTAAAATAGTTTCCAGATAATTTTCTGCTGATTCTTGTATTTTCAAAAAAATTCCCCCTGCTATCTGTTTGTTGTTCCTACTATTTTAGCATAGCCTGAGAAAAAGGTCAAATATAGGGAGGAAAGGGTATATCAAAAAAAGATTGACAAATGAGTTAGTTAGTGCTAATCTTATTTCAAGCATTAGAAATAACTAACTAAGGTATTTTGGAAAAGAAAACAGATTATAGATGAAATCAAAACAGAAAGGAAAGGTAAGATGTCTACTATTATTGTTTTGGCAATTTTACTGGCAGCAGTTGCTGCTATCATCCGGACGATGGTACGTGATAAGAAAAATGGAAAAAGTTGTGGGTGTTCAGGTGGCTGTGCGGGATGTACAGGAAGCTGCCATACCTCCCACAAGTAAGATAGGAGGCGGACAAGGATTTTATGAGTGTCGTGATCATTGGTGGGCATGACCGCATGGTAACACAATATAAGAAAATCTGTAAAAATTATA
>CAJMNU010000111.1 GCA_905214855.1 uncultured bacterium
TTAGTTCGTACTGACCATTGCTCATTGACAGTAAACGTAGATTCGCCCGCCGTACAATCCTGTCAAAATAAGCCATCTGCACATATGTTTCCAGTTCAATCTTATACTTCCCTGTCAAAGTTCCATTCGCTGTATCAGATAGCGACTTTATCCAATTATAAGTGACTTCCGTTTCTTTTAAGGAGTCCCATTTTCTTACTACAGAGTCATAAATTTTTTTATTGGTCATATATCCCAGTTTATATTGATTCCTATTGTCCTCTGCTTCTTTCTTTTTCTCTTTTATCCTTTCCAATTCTTTCAAAAACTCTTCTGTCCGATCTTCCCACTCTGAAGGAAGTTTTTCGCTTAAAGATTTAATATGATCTTCTTCTCTATGACACTTCTCCTGCCAATTGTGATATTTTTCCTCAGCCTGTTCCAAATGTGTATCTATCTCTCGCTGTTTTTCTTCATATATATGGATCGATTCTTTTATCTGACCTACATTCCTACCATGCAGACCTTCCTCTAATCCACTTATTCTTTCTTGACATTGATGGATTTCCACTTCCAATTTTCCTAAATGTACAGCTTCTTGATTTTTCATCTCTTCCAATTGTTTCATTTTTTCTTGGCTCTGTGATAAGATTTCCTCTGTTTTCGCCTTCTTTTTTTGAATTTCTTCTAAATATTCCCGTTGTTTTCTATATATATCAATCTCCTCACAGAGCCATTTAAAGATCTCATCTGGATTTTTAAAGTTCTCTGCTTCTTGCTGCTGTTTTCTTTTCTCTTCCAGTAAAGCTAAATGCTCTGTCAGAACTTTCTTCATTTCCATTTTCCGACCATCTAAAGAATGAATCTGTTTTTTCCAGTTTTCTTCCTTTTTTAAATCCTGTTCTATCTCTTCTTGAAGTCTTTTTTCCTCTGCCTGCTCTCTTTGATACTGTATTTCCCGTTCACATTGTCTCTTATAGCACATCTGTGCCATCTCCAAGTGCAGCTTTACCTCTTCTTCCGTATTTTTCTCCAACCCTCGACCCACAAATGATTCTTCTAATTGTTTTATTTTTCCCCTTATATAAGCGTCATTTTCATCTTTTTTCTTCTCCCATACACGCATCTTTTCTTTTTTCTGTTCCAAAAGAATATCTGCTTCTTGCTGTTGTCTCTCCAGAATATTTAAAAATGAACTTTCTCTTTCCAGATATCGCTCTTCTTCCTCTAATGCCTTCTTTTTATCTTCCAGCTTCTGCTTTTGCAGCTGTATACATTGAACAGTCTCTTTCCATCCCACAATCTCCTGACACAGACTACTTCCCTTTTTCTCTATCTCATTCTTTTTCTCTTCTATCTGTTTTCGTATCTGTGTTAAGACTGCCCCAAGCCGTTCTGTCTGATCTCTTGTCTCCTGATATTCCTTCTTTTTATGCTCTATCTCTTCTTTTCTTGGTTCGCCTTTCTTCTCTTTGGCAAGTACTGGATGATGAATAGATCCACACACAGGACAGGCTTCTCCTTCCTTTAAATGTTTCGCCAAAATTCCTGCCTGTGCATCCAAAAAACGTTGCTCCAAAACCAGACTTTCCTTTCCAAGTCTATCTCTTTCTTTTGCAGCCTCCAGATACTTCTTCTCCGTCTGTTCCAGACACACCTGCTTTTCTCTTAATTCTCCTGCACATTTCAAAATTTCTTCTGCTATATGTTTCTGCTGTGTACATTGCGACATTTCTTTCTGTAGATCAGCTAATCTAAATTTTGCCTGTTCTGCTGCATGTTTTTTTGCCTCAATCTGCTGATATTCTTTTTCTTTCTTCTCTTTTTCCAAAAAGGACTCTTCTATCTTCTTCTCTATTTTCTCTGACTCACTTTGTAGTTCTCTTAGCTCTCTCTTCAGTTTTTTCACTGTTTGCCAAGTTTCTTCCCAGTATTGTTTTTGATGATAGGCTTCTGCCTTCTCCTCTGATAAGTTTCTTTTTTCTTCCAGCTTTTTCAAAAGTCTCTTTCTATGCTGTTCTTTCTCTTTTTTTTCCTCCTCCCATTTTTTACAACACTGTTCCAGTTCTTCCTGCTTACTTGTTACACTGCTGATATTTGCATATAATTCTCTGATTTCCTGATATTTCTGCCTTACTTCTTTCTCCTTTACATGAACCCGTTCATAGTCACGTTCACAATTTTTCCACTCCTCCAGCTCTCTCTGCATCGTTTCACATTCCTGATACAAACTGTTCTGCTGGTTCTGTCTATCTTCCTGCTGTTTTAAAACCTGCCTTTGCTCTCCCTTTTTCTGTTCTGCTTCTTTCTTACTCTTTTCCCATTCATACCAGTCATTTAAATACTGTTTTTCTAAACGGATCCGCTCTCCAAACCCATTCTCCTCATTCTTTTCCCTCTTTGCCTTTCGATACTCCTCCTCTGCTTGTCTATACTCCACTTTCTCTGTTTCATATCTCTCTTTTGCCTGTTCTAACTCAATGTTATATTCCTGATTCTTCTTTTCCTTCTCCAAAAAGCCTTGAAAGCGAAGAATTTCGTTTTCCATAGCTTTTCTTCGAGACTCCCATCTCTGTTCTGCCTTTCCCTGCCAACCCAAAAGTATCTTTAAAAGTTCCAGTCCACGACTGATCGCTCCCTCAAACCCATTTTCTTCCAAAGAAGCCCACTCTTCCTTCCACTCATCTTCTGCACAACCCATATTTTCCATATAAACCATATCTCGCATATCTTCTATATCATTTTTCATATGTACTGCATCATACTCCTGAAACTCCCAACCATCATGACCTAAATCACTCTCCTGATCTACCTCTTTTAAAGATTGAAAGATTCTACTTTGAATCTGCCTATAGTCTTCTCCCTGTTTCTTAGCAGCCTCTCTGAGATAATTTTGCATTTCTTGGTAAATACTTGTATGAAAAATCTGGCGGAAAATAGCCCCTCTTTCTGCTGTTCCTGCCAAAAGAAGTTTCTGAAAATCTCCCTGTGCAATCATAACAATCTGCTTAAATTGTTTATAATCCACTCCCAAAAGTTCTGTCACCGCTCTGGTCACTTCTTTGGTCTTCGTGACAGGCAAACGATTCTGTTCTTTTGGATAAGTCAACTCTGCTGCTGCTTTTTCTATTGTCATCCCCTCTCCCCGGTCTTTTGGACGCTGGTATTCTGGATTACGTCTTACTTTATAAACAGCTCCTTGGTGTGAAAATGTCAATTCTACAAATGTTTTTGTCCTTGCATCTGCATATTTACTGCGAAGCATGCCAGATTCTCTCACCTCTCCACTTGCTTCTCCATAAAGAGCAAAAGTAATCGCATCAAAAATTGTGGTTTTTCCTGCACCAGTATCCCCTGTCACTAAATACAGCCCATGATCTCCCAATTTACAAAAATCAACCACAGTTTCTTTTGCATAAGGTCCAAAAGCACTGATGACTAGTTTACATGGTTTCATCTTACATCTCCCTCTTTTAACTCTTGCAACATCTGTTCTACAAATTTTCTCTGCTCTTCTCTCATTACCTGATTGTTCTGTTTCTCAAAAAACTCTTCAAACAGTTCCAACTCCGTTTTTTCTTCTATTGTATCTGTTGCATCTATATGTTGATTCTCTCTGGTTCGGCGATTATCATACACAAGTTCCATCAGATTAGGGTAGATCATCCGCAATTTCTGTATCCCATCCACTATATCATCTTCATCTGTCAATGTAATCTGCAGATAATCCTGTGTATTTTGACCTTCATAAAACGCTCTTGCTGTCACCTGCATATAAGTTCCCTTTATCTTTCTCATATCTCTAAGAGGGATCAATGGTCTTTTTTCTACCTGAACCATACCTTTTTCTTTCAACGTGACCACTGTAACACTTTTTTGCTGATTTACTTCAGAAAAAGAATACTTCAACGGTGTTCCACAATAATACACAGTCTCCCGACCGATTTTCTGTGGACTGTGGATATGCCCCAATGCCACATAATCAAACTCATCAAAAAGAGTACTGTTTATCTGATCTAAACCTCCTATGGCAAGTTCTTCCGACTCACATGTCTTTGCACCAGTTACAAACTGATGAGCCACCAGAATATTTCTCTCACTCAGATTCAGATTAATCTGTTCTAATGCAGCACACACAGCATCCTGATAACTCCCAATATCATCCCTTTTCAATGCATGGCGCACAGTAGCTGGTTTCAAAAATGGCAAGAGATACAAGTTTACTGTCCCAAACGCATCCTCAAAACAAATTTGTTCTGTCTTACCATGATAAACAGATTCCAGATAAATCCCCCTGCTGCGCATCAATTGCGTCCCAAATGACAGCCTTTCTGCAGAATCATGATTACCGCTTATTCCAAACACTAAAATCCCCTGATCTGCTAAACAAGTCAAAAATTGATCCAACATACGCACAGCATCCACAGATGGTACAGGTTTATCATAGATATCTCCTGCCAGAATGACTCCATCTGCCTTTTCCTGTTTCGCAATGTCTACAATCTGTTTTAGAATGTACTCTTGATCTTCCAACATGGAAAACTCTTTCACTTTCTTTCCAATATGCAAATCTGATATATGTAATACTTTCATTGTGATATCATATGTCCTCTCTTTTCTATACTCTGTTTTCTATACTTTCTTCCTATTCTCTGTTCTATTATGATTTTTCTCATTTTTTCTATACAAAAAACAAGTTTCATCATGGGAATCTATAATACCAATTGCCTGTAAATACGCATACACCGTGGTTGTCCCAATAAATTTCATACCTCGTTTTTTCAAATCCATAGTTATAGTATCAGACAATGACGAACTGGTTTTGTCAACTTCATAAATACTATTTCCTTTTGTAAAATGCCAGATATAATCAGAAAAACTTTCCCATTCTTTTTGAATATCTCTAAAAATCCTTGTATTATTGATCGCTGCTTCAATCTTTCTGCGATTTCGTATAATCTTAGGATTTTCCAATAGTTCAGCAATTTTATCCTCATCATACTTACATATTTTTTCTATATCATAATTGTCAAATGATTCTCTAAAATTCCCCCGTTTATTCAACACAATCTCCCATGATAAACCAGCTTGAAATGGCTCTAAAATCAAAAGCTCAAGCAATACTCTATCATCAAATACCGGCACTCCCCATTCTTCGTCGTGATATTTCATATATATAGGGTTATTTAAATTACACCATTTACATCTTAATTTTTCCATTGTAACTCCTCTTGACACTCCCCACAGCTAAAGCAGGGGATTCTTGCTTCAACCACTTCTGCATTGGATGATACCATGCGGTATTTCAATGTCTTACACAGTGTCCACAAGCTAGATTATACTGTTCCCGTAT
>CAJMNU010000112.1 GCA_905214855.1 uncultured bacterium
TGTGCCAGCGGAACGAATGCATTGCGCAGGACATGTTTGATCATGATATCCCTCTGTGCCATTCCTTTGACACGCGCCAGCCTAATATAATCTTTGTTAAGTTCATCCACCATATAGCGTCTTGTCCAAAGTGCATACCATGCAATCGAAGTCATAGCCAAACATACAATTGGCAATATACTGGACTCCGCCACTTTTCTTGAAGAGTACATAGACGGAAGCCCTAATACTCTGGATCCAAAGATCAGCACCAGCGAATACGATACCAATCCCGGGACAGCATTAACAAAAATCGTATAGATCGTTCCGATATGATCCGGAATCTTGTCTTTAAAACGAGCCTGCAAAATTCCCATAGAAACTCCTACAACAATAGAGATTCCCAGAGAGATCAGACCTAAGCGCATAGAAACAGTAAATTTATCGCCGATTACCTTGGTTACAGCAACGCCGTTTTGAATTCTTCTTGATTGACCAAAGTCAAAGTGAAGTAACTGCCCATAAAAACGAACAAGCTGTTTTCCAGGACTATCTAATAAACCTGCTGCCTCCAATGCGTCATGCTTTTGTTGTTCTGTGAACTTTATTAACTGATCTTCTGTAAAATAATAATCAGTTGGTAGCATTCTCAGCAGCAGGAATAC
This sequence comes from uncultured bacterium, assembly GCA_905214855.1. Taxonomy (GTDB): domain Bacteria; phylum Bacillota; class Clostridia; order Lachnospirales; family Lachnospiraceae; genus CAJMNU01. Next base: position 645 of record CAJMNU010000112.1, read on the forward strand.
GATAGTTACAACGATCAGGACTGTTACAAAAGATTGTAACAGTCTCTTCATCGTATATTTTGCCATTTATTTAGCAGCCTGAGCCTTTGCGATTGCATCATACTGCTCTGTAGTATAGGCATCTACAGATGTCTCCCAGTTTTTGTACTTCTCACTCTGGATACCGTACATTGCATAGGATTTAGTATAATCGTTAACATGTGTCAGCTGCCATGAAATATCATAGTAGCATGGTAAAGCCAGTGCGTTCTGGATAAAGAATACCTCAGCCTCAGCATATGCTTTATATCTTGCATCCAGATCATCGTTGATAGCATTTGCCTTGTCAACCAGCTCTGTATACTGTTTGTAGATGGAGATCAGCTCTTCATCTGTAGCATCATTTGCATTGGAGTAGGCTACTGTGTAGTATGCATTATCCTGTCCGTAAGTTTCCTGTCCCAGGTAGTTCTGAGGATCACCATAGTCAGCACCCCATCCATTGATATGGATAGAAGCAAGTCTTGGCTCACGAACCTCTTTGATAACACTGGATACATATGTTTTGATGTTCAGGACAACAAAGTCATCACCCAGAGAATCTGAGAATGCCTGCTTTAATACAGTTGCAGAGTCAATTGCATTCTGGTTTCCAGCTGCAACATAATAGTCAACTCCTACTGGGAAGGTAACACCCTTTGCACTCAGCTCTTCCATAGCCTGTGCTTTTAACTCTGCAGCTTTTTCCTTGTCCAGTCTTCTCATGGTTTCGCCATTGTACTCTTTCAGACCAAGCAGCTCTTCTACATAGCTTACATACTCTGTACCATCAGACATTGTTACAAGCCCCTTCATAGTGTATGCATTGTTCTCACACTTGAGAGGATTGATAGCATTATATCTACCATAGAATGGTGTCAGATCCAATCCATAGTACCAAGCCTGTCTGAATGCTGTATTTGCTACTGCAGTGTTCCAGTTGGTATCTGGAGAACCATCTTCATTGCGCTTGTCAAAGTTAAAGTGGATCTGATAAGAGAACTTTGTAGGTCTCTTCTCTACTAACTGATCATGGAACTCATTGCTCTCAGAATTGTAAATTGTATTCAGATTACTCTCTGACAGGTTTATATTATCGATCTCACCAGACTGATACAGCTGATAAGCAACATCTGCAGATTCTACCATCTTGATAGTAACAGTATCAAACAGTGTACAATCCTTATCCCAGTATGCTGGGTTCTTTGTCAGGACTTTCTCATTACCATGAATATAGTTTGTAATTGTGTAGCATCCATTATACCACATATTCTCATTGTTCATAGCTAAGAAACCATCAACACCCAACTCATCGATCAGAGCCTTTGGTGCTGGATACAGGCAGTTATAAAGTGCCAGTGTATCAAAATATGGCTTCTCAGATACACAAGTATAAACCAGTGTATAATCGTCTGGGGCTGCAACGCCTACCATCTCAAGGAATTTGCTCTCATCCATAGTTTGAGCTTCTTCTGCTGGCAGACTCTTTGTGTATTCATAGTACTCAGAAGCACCTTTGATCATCTCGATCGGCATGGATGTATTGGCAGCACTGTTCTTATGGTAGTTAAGTACCCACTCCATTCCAGTGATAAAATCCTTAGCGGTACAATCAGCTTTCTCATTGCCATTCATGTCAACCCACTTAACACCCTGTCTGATCTTGAAAGTCCATGTCAAACCACCGTCTTCAGTTCCCCAATCCTCAGCCAGAGCTGGAATCAGAACACCATTGGAATCGGAAGTCAAAAGACCTTCTATACAGTTTGTCAGAACCTGGGAGTCTGATGCAAGCTGTGTATACAGATAGTTAAAAGACTCCATCTCACGGTTTACAAGCTCATAGGTTACCATATCTTTGATTGGATCCCCTGCTGGTATAGCCGTATTTTCTGCAGCTGTTGTGCTCTCACCTGCTGCGGCTGTAGTATTATTGCCGCTGCTCTGTGTTCCAGCTGTTGTGCTGCTGTTGCTACCGCCGCCGCAGCCGCTCAGGACCAGCGCTGCTGCTGCAACAATTGCAGCCAGTTTTGATACAGATTTTCTCATAGTATCGTCCTCCTTCTCTTCTACAGCCCAAAAGGCTGTCCTATCTACATTTGCAAAAAAAACACAAACAATTCTAACTGTTTGTGCCCCATCGCATCCTATGTAGAATGTATTAATAATACTAAAGTTATATATTCTTGTCAATAATGTATTTTTATTTTTTTAGTTTTTAAAAAACATTCCTTTTTTACTTTATTTTTCTATTTTTGTTAAAAATTATGCTATGTAAAAAGATGTCATTTCTATCATGTCCGCGATATAAATACATTTGTATCCAAACATTGCACATTTTATCGCATTTTTGTCCGCATGACAAATACATTTGTTTTCTTTTTTCACACTTCTTTACTTTATCAATTTATCACATTATCAATAGACCTACCAAAAATATGTCAAATTCTTTTTAAAAATTTGACATATTTTTCTTATGATATTCATCTTTTTATTTCAATTGCTTTATTTATTAGAATTCTTGTCTTTTCACTTTTTATTGCGCTATAGTATATGATACTATCTCAAAACACACAAAATATCTTCTGTCGTGTACACACACCAGACATTTGGTAAGTGTCTCCTTTCAGTGTATATATATCCGCAGTTCAGACACATCCATCCTGTCTCTATGTCACAGACAAAGAACTTTTCTCCCCTGTTACCCAGACAGCCTGCTTTTCTGCCAGCAGACAAAGCTCTGCCGCCTTAAAGGCATGTTCTTGTGTCATAGCATATTCCGTTCTATTCAGGCAATCTAAGATCAATTGTCCAAAAAATGGAAATCCTACCGTATTTTCCGTGTGAATATAATGTTCTCCATCCTTATCTACCAAAAACAAATGATCCGTCCCACTGTCTTTTACTCCAATATTGACATATTTTCTCAATTCAATATATCCCTCTGTCCCTAGAATCGTCATTCTGCCATCTCCCCAAGTCGAAAGTCCACTTGGAGTAAACCAGTCCACCCTAAAATATCCTGTTGCCCCATTGTTTCCAGTCAGCATAACATCTCCAAAATCTTCTAACTCCGGATATTCCATATGTGCATAATTTCCAATGCGGCTATATGCGATCTCTGCATCCTCTGCCCCTGAATAGTACAAGTACTGTTCAATCTGATGACTTCCTATATCGCAAAGTATACCTCCATACTGTGCTTTTTTAAAAAACCATTCTGGACGCTGTAAAGCATTCAATCTGTGCGGTCCCATGCCAACCACATTCAATACTCTCCCAATTGCCCCCTGTTTCACCAGATTTCCTGCATAAACAGCGGATTCTACATGAAGACGTTCCGAATAATAGACCATATATTTTCTTTTGGTCTCTTTCACTTTTTTTCTTGCCTGCTCTAGCTGCTCCAATGTTGTAAATGGCGCTTTATCTGAAAAATAATCTTTTCCTGCATCCATCACACGAAGTCCCACTTCACATCTTTTCGCTGTCACAGCAGCACTTGCGACAAGCTGTATCTGAGGATCTCCTAAGATTTCTTCCTCACTCTTTACTGCAACTGCTCCAGGATATCTGGCACAAAATTTCTCTGCCTTTTCTATATTTGTATCAAAAACATATTTTAATATTGCACCCGCTTCTGTCAAACCATTACACATTCCCTCAATATGACCATGATCCAGATACATTGCAGCAAACACAAACTCTCCTGAGTTTACGACTGCTGATGCCCTTCCTTTTGGCGCATAACGCATTCCATCCATTTGCTTCATTCTCTTTTCCACCTTTCTTTTTGTTTGATCCATAAAAAACAAAATCACCACAAACCTCTTTTTGGGGGTCTGTGGTGATTTCATCGTTCTATACCAGAAATACTACAGCATATCAACTGCTGCAAAAATGGCTATTTTATTATGCTAAAACTTCTTTTACTGCCTCAGCGATCTTATCGCACTTGCAGTTAGCAAAGAAATACTCCTGGAACTTTTCTCCGCCTAAAGCGCCCTTTACAAGGTCACGGTCAAGATTCTTCAGGATCGTTACCATATCTGTATGAGTTACTTTCTTTACTTCATCCAAGATCTTCTTATTGCGCTGCTCCGGAACAACTCTCTCCTTTGGATATCCCTGTCCGCTTTCACAGGAGAACAATTTTTCAAAAACATACTCCAGATTTACTTCTGCGCCCCATCCAAATCCTTTTGCAAAAGGAAGTGCAATTGCATTTCCATCATTAATCTGTGCAAACATAAATGCATCAGCCGGATCTACCACATGTCCGCAAAGTACACCTGGGAAAGAGTTCAGTGCCAGCATAGCGCCTTCTCCTGTACCACATCCTGTGATGACATAGTCTGCTGCACCAGAATTCAATAAAACAGCTGCAAGAATACCATTCTGTACATATGTCAGCTGATTTGCATCATCTGCGGAGTACATACCATAGTTAAACACTTCATGTCCTAATGGCTCTACTACTTTTTTCAGTGTAGCACAGATCAGTTCATTTTTTGCTGCCTGGCTGTTCTCGTTAATTAATGCGATTTTCATTTGAAGCTCTCCTCTTTTCTCTGATTTTTAACACTCCCGCATTCTAAAAGCCGGAAATATTATGATACATTTAACAACACGATATGTTACGATTATTTAGGCTGCTTGCCGATGTA
>CAJMNU010000113.1 GCA_905214855.1 uncultured bacterium
TAATAATTTGCAATCGCAAGTAGACGGAATGAAAAACTGGCAGGACGATCTTGCAACATTGGAAGGGCGTGGACTTGACGAAACATTCCTTGCTGAATTGCAAGGAATGGGGGTGAAGGCAGCCGCTCAGATTGATCTTCTTGCTAATATGACAGATGAACAGTTGACACAATATGTCGCACTCTGGAAGCAGAAAATGAACATTGCTGAAAGTGCTGCAAAATTGGAGTTGCGTCCTGTTCTTGAGCAAACAAAAAATGATCTTGCACAGCTTAATATTGACACTCAGGAGAAATTGAATCAGCTTGCAACAACATACAATGCAAATCTTGAAAAAATCAAGGTTGATTTGAATGCTAGTCTTGCAGAATATAAAACAGATCTTGATGTGGGTATGAGCAATATCAACAGCACACTCAGAAAGAATCTATCCAAGATAAAAACGGATCTGAATACAAGTCTTGATGAATACAAAAGCACACTTTACAATTCACTCACAAGCATTGAAGAAAGCGTAACAGAAAATCTTCAAGAAATGGGAGAAAAGTTCCTGAATCTTATTGTAAATAACATTGCTCAAACTGGGGAGCAGGCATCCGCAGACGCAGCAGCAGAAGGAACTAAGTTTGTAGACACTATGAACAGTTCCATTTCACCACTTACCCCTACTCTGACTAATATTGGTGGACAGAGTATGCAAGGATTCTGGGGCGGTATGCAGTGGATTGCACCACTTCTGAAAAGTTGGTTTGACGGATATGTGAACTCTATAAGTGAAGCTGCTACACCGCTCACACCTTCACTATATATAAACGGTGAACAAGCAATGCAAGGATTTTGGGGTGGTATGCGCAGTGTTGCATCTAGTATAAAGAGCTGGTTTGAAGAATTCTGTGAAAGCCTGATCGCAGATGCAGAAGAAGTTCTTGAAATTGGATCACCTTCAAAGGTATTCCGGAAAATCGGTAAATGGACATTACAGGGCTTTGAAAACGGCATAACTGATGAGAGTAAAAATGTATTATCTGCTACCGGTAGGGCGTTTCGAGGTGTTGTTGACACAGCGAAAAACGTGTTGACACCAATGTCCGGATCGTTAAGTCAGGCTAAAAATGGAATGGTCATGGGTTCGGCACAGACTGCAAAGAACATAACATACAATTTCAATCAGACAAATAACAGTCCAAAATCTTTATCACGTTTAGAGATTTACAGACAAAGCAAAAACTTACTAAAGGGGGTAGTTGTCAGTGTTTAAACTTTCAATCGAAAATAATGATGGTCAAAAAATTGATCTGACAAACAATAAAGATTGTGCAGTCATTGGCATTGATGGCTTGAATCCACCTTCTGCAAATATCCTGACCTCACAGATCGCTATGAATGACGGCACTAGATATAATAGTGCCGTTGTGAATCAGCGAAATATTGTAATCAGACTGAGGTTGTTAAACAATGTTGAGAAAATGCGCATATTATTGTATAAATATTTTCGCATTAAGCAGTATTGTAAGATTTATTTTAAAAATGATAGTCGTGACGTTTATTGTGAGGGTTATGTAGAAACTTTTGAGAATGATAGATTTGTACTGAATAATCAAGTAGATATTTCTATCATATGTCCCTCGCCTTGGTTCAAGGAATTGAATGAAATTGTGTTTGATGTCTCACAGGTCATTGACATGTTTGAGTTTCCTTTTGCTATTGAAACAGAGGGAATGGAGTTTTCTGTGCTTGACAAAAATAGTTTGACAAGCGTGATCAATAGTGGTGATGTGGAAACAGGTTTTTTGATCGAATTATATGCATCTTCTGAGGTTGTAAATCCTAGAGTTTACAACGCAGAAACTCACGATATGATTGGTCTTAATTTTACAATGCAAAATGGAGATATGGTTCAAATTTCTACTGTAAAAGGTGAGAAATATGTCAAGCTGACCCGTGCAGGCGTAACTACAAACATTATAAATCATCTTATGAAAAATCCTGTCTGGTTTCAAGTTCCAGTGGGATCAACGGATTTCACATATGATTGTACAAGTGGAAATGAGTTTTTAACAATCAAATTCAAGGGTAGAAACCTATTTGAGGGGGTATAAAATTGGAATTGAATATTCTAAACAAAGATCTTGATCTGATTGGGATTGTTGATTCTTATACTTCCTTGATCTGGACACAAAGATATAATGATGTAGGCGATTTTGAATTATATGTGCAAGCTACAGCGGAAACTGTTGAATTGCTACAAAAAGATAACTATGTAAATAGAAATGATGATATGGTCTGTATTATTGAAAAGATTCAAACTATTACAGATATAGAGAATGGTCCTCATTTGATAGTAAGCGGAAGAGACTTGAAAAGTATTTTAGGGCGCAGAATTATATGGCAGCAGACAACGCTCAGAGGAACGGTCAAAGATGCTATTTATCAACTGATAAACGAAAACATTATCAATCCAGCTATTGCAGAGCGGAAAATCAGAAATTTTGTACTTTCAGAGTCAAAAGAAACCTCAGAAAAAATTGAAACGCAGATCACAGGAGAAAATCTTCTTAAATCTGTCATTGAAATCTGCAAATCATACGAATACGGCTTTAAAGTCACATTGAACGATGAAAAGAAGTTTGTTTTTTCACTGTACAAGGGAATTGATAGATCATATCAGCAGAGTACAAATCCTTATGTCATATTCTCACCGGAGTTTGACAATATAAAAACAGTAGAATACATGACAGACCAGACGGAATACAGAAATATTGCACTTGTCGCAGGTGAAGGAGAAGGACTTGACAGAAAAACAGTCACGGTCGGCAACGGCTCTGGTTTAGATAGATATGAGATCTATGTAGATGCCCGTGACGTTTCAACGAATAATGGCGAAATTACACTAGAAGATTATAACAAACTGCTTTCTGAGAGAGGTATAGAAAATCTTGCTAATCTTACAGTGAAAGAAACATTTGCGGGTGAAGTTGAGCCATCTATGAATTACGAATACAAAAAAGACTATTTTCTGGGAGATGTGGTGCAGATTGAAAACGAGCTGGGCATCATAATCGTTTCAAGAATTATAGAGATTATAGAGTGTGTAGACGAAAATGGATATAGCATGATACCAACATTTGACACAGGAGAGGGAGAATAAATGACAATACGAAGCGGTTTTTTTAACAGTAAAGGTGGAGATCGTAAGTATAACGCACGAGACATTTCTAAGTATTTTGACAAGCTCATAACATCAGGTGTATTCCCGAACCCATCAAATCAGCTTCAAGTAGTAGCTTCACAAGGAATGACACTTAATGTGATGCCCGGACGTGGTTTTGTTGACTGCCAATGGATTGACAATGATGCAAATTATGCGATCACGATTGAAAAATCTGATATTGTTTTAAATCGTATTGATGCGGTAGTAATGAAGTGTGATCTTAATGAAAACGTGCGTGATGTACACATCGAAGTAAAAAAGGGCATTCCAGCAACAGATCCAGTTGCTCCATCTATGACACGAGATGAATATGTGAAAGAATACTGTCTTGCGACTGTTTATGTTGCAAAATTAGCTGATAAAATAGTTCAAAGTAATATCACAGATACCCGTGCAGACACTAATGTATGCGGCTGGGTGTCTGGTTTGATAAAACAGGTTGATACATCCACACTTTTTGCGCAATGGCAGGATGCATATAAGCGTTTTTATGACGATTCAAGTAGAGAATTTGACGAATGGTTTCAGCATTTAAGAGATACAGTGTCAACTGCTGCAACATTAAAAACATATACAAAGGTTTATATAAGCAATACAGACGAAAAAAATATACCAATTGGAATAGAACAGTATAATCAAGAACTTGATATATTAAATGTATATATCAATGGTTTGAAAATTTTCAAGGAAGTAGATTATACTATAATAAATAACAGCATGATATCATTAACATTACAAATTGATAAAGGGACTAAAATTGGATTTGAGGTGCTTAAAACAATTTGATTTTAGTGTATTTAATGTAAGAGGATGGGTAAAATACCGATCCTCTTTTATACGTGTAAATATGTGTAAAATACTTGACATACGTATATATACGTGTTATACTATAAACATAGAAAGGAGAGGAAATGAAGACACAAGAACTTATTAAACTTCTAAAGAAAAATAAATGCTCACTGAAAAGGAACGGAAGCCGACATGATATATGGTACAGTGAGATAACAAAAAAGGAATTTCCAGTTCCTAGGCATAAAGCGGAAATTCCAATCGGAACACTCAATAATATACTAAAAGATGCAGGACTGAGATAGTCCTGCATTACCTCCCCTTTCAGAAAGGAGATATTATGGCAAAATATGTATACACAGCAGTATTTACACCTGAAGAAGATGGTGGATATTCTATCATATTTCCAGATCTTGAAGGCTGTTATACCTGTGGGGAAAGTTTGGAAGATGGATTAGAAATGGCAGAAGATGTATTGGCATTGGTATTGTATGGTTATGAAAAGGATGGAAAAGAGATACCAGTACCTTCTGCACCAACTTCTTTTGTATTAAAAGAAGGAGAATTTACGAATTATATTGCTTGTGATACTCTAAAGTATCGTAAAATGTATAATAATAAGGCTGTTAAGAAAACCTTGACAATCCCAGAGTGGTTAAATGAAGCAGCCACGGCTATGGGGATTAACTTTTCTCAAGTTCTTCAGGAAGCATTGATGGAAAAGGTAAATTTACACTAGAAATATGGTAATTAGGGAGCGTCCTTCTGGGAAACCAGAAGGCGTTTTTGATTGGAGGAAATATGATATATATATATTGTGCCATCCACGCCTGCAAAAGTTAGCATTGCAGTTGATGGAAAAGTGTGACAGAATTTGATCACAATGGATATATGTGTGTACAGGCTGCTACAGGTGGGATGGCAATGTCTGTGATCTGAGAAACGGTGGAGACTGGTACGCAGAATAAGAAATATTAAGAGGATTTTCGTGTGATATTTCGTGTGATATTTAGGCGGAAAAAGCACGTCCTAAGCCTTTTTTATCATGTCCTAAACTATCTGCAAAATACAAGAAAACCCTTGTAAATACTGAATGTTTCTAGTACCTACAAGGGCTTTGGATTATGCCGGCAGCGGGACTTGAACCCGCACAGAACCCCTATTTTACAAGAAGTTTTAACCCTTGTGTGATATTTCGTGTGATATCTTTTCAAAATGCTGATTTATTTTCTTACTTTGCTTTACATTTTCGAGATCAATTACATTTCTATAGACTGATTTCATGATATTATCACTTGACCATC
>CAJMNU010000114.1 GCA_905214855.1 uncultured bacterium
CAGGAATGTTCTCCTATATATTCATAAACCTTAACGCCAGTTTTGTAAATACGTTTTTTCTGATTTAGATAGTCTGTACAGCCCCAGGGGTTTGCTCCGCTGGCAACATCATTTGTGATGATCTCAATATCTGTACCATTTTGTGTCAGACGGAAGATATCACGATACATTTCAGAGCCGCAGATAATATATGGTGTGTAGATCGTGACCTCATCTGCATGATCCATGAGAGAAGAAATAGCATACCACATCCAAGGTTCTTTGTTATTGCTTCCAATAGGATTAGAGAGGAGAGAGATCTTGTTGGTTTCAAAAGTAAGAGATTCCCAATCCCAGTCCTGATAAGCGGTAGGATATTGTTGTGTGAGCTGTTTGTATCGTTCTCTCAGGGACGTCTCAATGTTTAGATGTTTCTCTTTTTTATTTTTGCAGAGGAAAGAGTGGCTGTCAGAACTTTCCCAGACATGTTTAAAATAATCTGTTAGCTGATGGATAGAAGCATTTGGGTCTGGTTGGGTTTCCAGCACAAACAGTTCTCGGTCAATATTTTTAGAGGAAGAATAATCTCCAAGGAAGAGATTCATCGTATTTCTGCCACCTAAAAGATACATACTTTGATCAATAATTAAATATTTGTCATGAAGACGTGCCTGCATATCCCACGGTTTGAGAAAATTAATCGGATTATAGATTTTGACCTCAATATTTTCATGGGAAGTCAGTATCTCAAACCAGTCATTTCTCTGAACATCCATAATACCACTAAACCCGTCTATGATGACGCGAACTTTAACTCCACGCTCTGCTGCATGGAATAGGGCAGCCATAATATCAGTTCCGGCATCATCCTGATTGAAGTCAAAAGTAGACAGGATGATGCTTTCCTGAGCTTTGTCGATCATGCTGAGGCGATACAAAAGGGCATTGGAATTGTCATTGATATAGGCTGCACGTTCTTTCCCAACGGAGTCTGCTGAGAAGGCACGCTTGGAAAATGTTTCAATAAAGTCCTCTGATACTTTTTTGTGAGCAACATAGGGAAGTGTAAGCGCCATGATATAGAGGATAAGCAAGAGGATCAGACAGCGTTTTAGAGTAAAAAAACGCAGAAGCGCAGAAAATGAAGTGTGATGCATGAAATCATTCCTTTCGTCATTAGGTAGTTATGTGAAAAATATTTCCTTTTAGAAAGTGTTTTTTGTGGATAATTATGATTGTACACAACTTCCTTTGCAATGTCCAGTGAATCACCAGTTGTTTATAAGATTATCATTTTCTTTATAAGATATTTTATGAAGATTATACATTTTTAATATTATCCTATGTTACAAGTGATGCGTTTTTCTCTTTCTAATTAGCTGGTAATATGCTATTCTATATTATAGAAAAAGCCAAAATAAGGCGAAGCAGTTGCTGTATCAGGGAAAGATGGCAGAAAGAAGGGATACTATGGGAGAAATTTGTGAAGATTTATTGACAAAGTGGTGTGATAGTCTGTTGCGTTTGCAGATTAAGGGGACAGGAGAAAAAAGGCTGGATGGTGCGATTCTATGTCCAGCATGTGGGAAGATCCATGGAAGATGTGGGGAAGTGATGTATCCATTTCTTAAAATGGCAAAATTAAAAAAAGATAAAAAATGGGTGGATGCGGCAAAGGCAGCTTTTCAATGGGAGGAATATACAGTAAGTCAGCCAGATGGTTCTCTTTTAAATGATATTGATTCTGAATGGAAAGGAATCACTGTGTTTTTTTCAATCCAACTGGCAGATTGTTTAAAATTTGGGGAAGATTTGTTGGATGAAGAGACAAAAGTTGCGTGGAAGGACCGTTTGAGACGAGCAGCAGATTTTTTGTGTGAGTATGAAGATCTGGTGAATAACAATGTGAATTATCCTCTGGTAGAGGCACTTGCGTTGTATGAGGCATGGGAAGTTTTGGGAGAGGAGCGCTATCTGGATATAGCAAAAAAGAGGGCAGATCTTTTTGAGCATTTTATTACAGAGGATGGGATCTTATTTGGAGAAGGTGTGCCTAAAGACAGAAAAAGTCCAAAGGGATGCTGTCCTGTGGATATTGGATATAATATTGAGGAAACATTGCCGTCTCTGGTCTTATATGGTCAGCTAAGTGGGGATGAGAAGATACAGAAACTGGCAGAAAAAGGAATGTGCAGACATTTAGATTTTATGTTGGATAATGGCATGTGGGATAATAGCTTTGGGACAAGAAATTATAAGTGGACTTGTTGGGGAAGCCGTACTTCAGATGGATGTGGATTTGGATATTTGCTTTTGGCATCTAAGTATCCAAAGTTTGCAGAGGCTGCCTTAAAGAATCTGAAGTATTTAGCGAAATGCACAGAGGATGGTCTGCTTGCAGGAGGACCGCATTATAAACAAGCAGGACAGCCGATCTGTGTCCATCATACCTTTACTCATGCAAAGATGCTGGCATGGATTTTAGATTGGAAACTAGAAGGACTTTTAAATCAGGCAGAAGAGAAGACAAGAGAAGAAAAAATAGAAAAAGAGACGCGTTTTTATCCAGATTTGGCTGTATGGTCTGTGAAAATGCCGGATTATCGGGCAACAGTTATCGGATATGACTGGGAATATGTATCTGCTGGACATGTTACAGGTGGTACTTTATCATTGTTGTGGCACAGAAAAGCAGGTTTGCTGCTCTGTGCCGGTCCGCGTGCATATGTGTTGAAAGAACCTAATAATATGCAGATCCCATATCAGGTACATCATGAATGTCTGGCGCTTAGGATTGAGGCTGATGTGAATGGAGAAATTTACAGTAGTATGTCTGAAGATCAGGCAGAGATCCAATCTATGGAAAACCAGATAAAGGTGCGTGGAAAATTAAAAAATATGGATAATAAAGAGCCAGAGGGACACTCTATTGCATATTGTATGACATATTATTTTGAGGAAGATGGTGTGATATGTGAGGCAGAGTTTGAGGAAGGCAAACTGATCTGTCCAGTGATCAGCTGTTCTAAAGAATCTATTTTAAAAAAGCCGGATGCAAGTGGAATTATGATCCATAAGATATCAGAAGATGGACAGGAAAAGCTCACAACAGATATTGAAATTCAGGGAGACTGGGAAATGCCATATGAAGAGGAGAGGATTTTCTTCCTTACACCAGGTCTTCAGGCACTCAGATTGGATGTGAAACCAGTGGAGCATAAGGTGCAGATTGCATTTCGTGTTACAGAAAGTTGTTATATCTAACTAAAGGTGGAAAAAGAATTTTAGAAAATTATGACAATGGGGGAAAGAGTTCCGTAAAGATTGATATATGTTACGGAACTCTTTCTTAATGAAGAAAGGTGTTTATGCTGTAACAGCTTTGTTATGAAAATGCTTTTTTGCTAATCGTTCCAGTAGCCACTTTTTATATGGAAAATATTAGGAGCGGATAGGGCTGTAATAATAATAAGTTCCAGGTTTTACAGTGTGGGAGACTCCATCAATGATAATCTCTGCGTCTACTGGAGTGGTGATTTCATAGCGCCAAACAGTATCGTGTTGTTTCCACTTAGATACAATCTCTCCATGGCGAGTATCCAATCTTGCTGTTAACCAGTCAAGGCGGATATCAGGAGTGGGAGCGATCCTTACTTTTGCATAACCCGGAGCTTCTTCAAGTGGAGTGATGCCAGCGGCGACGCCATACACCCAATCGGCAACTGAGCCATATGCATAGTGATTATAAGAGTTCATATCACTGCTCCAGAAATCTCCATTTTCCATGATGCCATCCCAATGTTCCCATATAGTAGTCGCCCCTTTGGTGACAGGATATAACCAAGACGGATATTGACGGCGAAGAAGCAGTGAGTATGCCAGTTCGCTGTATCCGTATTGACTCAGTACATGAAGAAGGTATGGGGTTCCCACAAAGCCGGTCTGGAGCTTAGTTCCGCAGGAGAGTATCATTTGGGCAAGTTGGTCAGCGGCAGCCTGACAGTCAGGAGCAAGATGAAAATGTGCAGCAAGGATACACTCTGTCTGGGTTTCATATCTAGGATACGTTTTTTGAAATGTTGTTACAATGTTTTTGTATAATTCTTTATAAGAGGACATATCTTTTTGCAGGACAGTTCCGGCTTTGATGAGTAAAGAAGTAGAATGTGCATAAAAGGCAGAAGCAATAAAATCTTCTCTGCTGGAACCTTTGTAGCTTCCTGAGGGAGCATCCAGTCCAAGCCAGTCTCCATAATGTTCTCCGCCAGTCCAGAGGTAAGGGGTTGTGGTCGTATGGGTGATAAAATCAACCCATTTTTTCATACATACAAATTGCTGCTGTAGAATCTTGGGATTTCCATATGCAAGATAGACTTCCCAAGGACAGATCGTAGCTGCGTCTCCCCATGCTGCACTTACAGTGGTGTTTTGTAAAAGATCAGGGATGACAGCTCCAATACAGCCATTCTCTTTTTGGTCTATAGCCATATCAGCCAGCCACTTTGTAAAAAAGGTTTCTGCATCATAGTTTAGACATGCTGTGCGGACGAATACCTGAGCATCTCCAGTCCATCCTAACCGTTCATCTCTTTGAGGGCAATCGGTAGGAACATCCAGAAAATTACCTTTTTGTCCCCAAATAATATTGTCAAACAAACGATTGAGAAGTGGATCAGAGCAACTGAGCCAGCCAGTGCGTTTCATATCAGAATGGACAGCGATGGCTGTGAAATTTTCTAAGGATGCATTCTGGATACCACCCGGAAACTGATTTACACGAATGTAGCGGAAACCAAAGAAAGTAAGATGGGGTTTATAGGTCTGCCATCCATCTTGACAGGTGTAGTGGTACAATGCTTTTGCACCACGATAATTTTCAGTATAAAAATTGCCTTCTGAATCCATGACTTCAGCATGAGAAAGACTGACTGTATCCCCTGAATGGGCTTTTAGGGAGATTTCCACATATCCGGTGATATTTTGACCAAAATCTATTACGACTTCACCTTTAGGAGTTGTGAAGAGGTTTGCGGCAGCAATACGTTCTTGCTCTTTTACCAATTCGCCCTGTTGTGGGATCAAGATACCAAAAGGACCATCAAAGCAAATGGCAGGAGTGGATTGAATGGTATAATTTTTGGAGGCATCATAAATTTCGCCATCGTATATTTCTGAAAAACGGACATTACTTTCAGATACATTCCAAGAGTCGTCGGTTTTTACTATCAGGGAAGAG
>CAJMNU010000115.1 GCA_905214855.1 uncultured bacterium
GTCTTTTAAAAGAAGAGATCCCAGTTGCAGTTGCGGAATTTGAACAGCAGTATCTTCTTGCATTCACAGCAGCATTATATACTATGGGAGTGAATGCGATCTTGGTAAAACAGGGAGAGACAGCTACAACAGTACAGCTTCCGGAACTGGTAAGAAGACCAAAACCTGAGGATCTTCCAGAAGGAAAACAGTTGATCGAGAATCCAGAGCTGCATTTAACTGCTTTATATTATATGCAGGAATTTATGAGAAAACCAAATGATCCAAAAGATCCGAAGTTTTTAGAGCTTCAGGAAGAAATTATGGCAAATTTTGGAAAAGGAAAATATATTTTTGCAATTTCAGCAGAAGATCATACCAGTATGCCTTTGATCAAACTGGATAAGGAAAAAGAGGATCTGTTCCAACCAGTATTTACAGATATTCTGGAATTCCAGAGATTTAATCAGGAGAAAAAACTGAGTCCGATCATTATTGATGCAGAAAAGATTCCGCAGTTTGTTGCGAAAGAGGCTGTGGGAGTGCTGATCAATCCGACTGGTGTAAAATTGCCATTGACAGTAAAGCGATAAAATGGAAATGATAATCGGGGCGCATATGTCGATTGCGAAAGGTCTGGAGAAAGCAGCAGAAAATACGGTTCGTATTAAAGCTAATACCATGCAAATTTTTAGCCGCAATCCAAGAGGATCTGGATATAAGTCGTACAGTGCAAAAGAGATGGACAGATTTCAAGACATCCGAAAAAAATATGCATTTGGACCAATTTTGGCACATGCACCATATACAATGAATCTGGCAAGTGATACAGAGCGTGTCTATGAGTTTGCATGTCAAGTGATCCGTGAAGATATTGCAAGGATGGATGCAATGGGGATTGAAAATCTGGTGTTTCATCCGGGAAGTCATACGGGGATAGGCATAGAAAAAGGAATCCAGAATATTGTATCTGGACTCAATCAGGCGATGACAGGGAAAGAAAAAATCATGGTTCTTTTGGAGACTATGTCAGGTAAGGGTACAGAGATTGGTGCTACGTTTGAAGAATTGAGGCAGATTCGGGAACAATGCATATATCCAGAGCGCATTGGTGTATGTTTGGATACCTGTCATGTTTTTTCAGCCGGATATGATATTGTACATGATCTGGATGGTGTGTTGGAAGAGTTTGATCGGATCCTTGGGCTGGATATTCTGAAAGCGATTCATTTGAATGACAGTTTGATGACATATCATTCACATAAAGACCGTCATGCAGCGATTGGAAAAGGTGAGATTGGAAAAGATGCACTCCTTAGAGTACTCTCTCATCCAGCTTTAAGGAAACTTCCATTTTATCTGGAGACGCCTTTGGATGATGATGGACATGGAGAAGAAATTGCTATGTTGTTGAGTGAAATTCGTGAGTGCAAACAAGAATTCACATAAAAGAAGATGAAATATGAAAAAAGGGGCTGTGGAAAAAAGATAGTCCCATACAAAATAAGGACTGAGGGTTCATAAAAGTTGTGATGTGAGCCCAAGGTCCTTATTTTGTATTATCCTTTGGCAAGGAAAGGATGTTACTATTGAATTGCCCTGATTCCGTCAAGAACCATTTTTTCTGAAAGTTCAGCCAGTTCAGATGGACTTTCTTTCATTCCAGACTGAAGCCAGTATTGGGCAACACCAATACATCCAGATACAATAAAATAATAGTAAGGATCTAAAATTTTTGGGTCTTCATGATGGAACGCTGTCATCCAATTGTGGAAACAGTGATCATGGACGATTTGTTTGAGACGTGCCAGAAAATTCAAGTCTCCATTGTCTCCCAGAAGTACTTCCAAAATATCTTGGTTTTCTTGAAGAAGTTGGTAGATTTCTAGAAACACTAAGGATGGTTTGTCTTTCAGTTCAGTTGGAGAATACAGACTAAGAGCACTCCTCAGGCTTTTGAGAAGTTCTTCTTCAATTTGCTCCAAAAGATCAAATACATCTTTATAGTGAAGATAAAAAGTTCCCCGATTTAAATCAGCAAGTTCAGATATTTCTCGCACAGAAATATCCTGTATTTTTTTCTTTTTCATGAGTTCAACAAGACATTTTCGGTAAAGTGCTCTTGTCTTTCTGACTCTTCGATCCATTGGCTTTTCGTTCATAATAGATATCCCCCTTCATTTTCCATTGAATATATTGTACAAAATGCTTGATTTTGCTTTAAAAACAAACAAAATGCTATAAAATGTTGATTTATAAACTAAAAAAATAAGATTGCCTATTGTATTTCTCAACACTTATTAGTAATATCAATTATAATCAATAAATTAACAATAGTCAATAAATTAACTTGAATTTATTAACAGGAGAGTGAGACGATGGGAAAGAAAAACAGCATGCGTGTCAAAAGAAAAATAAATTGGAAGTGGAAAAAAAGGGAGGATAGAGAAGAAGGGGAAGGCGGAGGCATTGGTCTGTTGATTGCAGAGTTTATTATTATACACTGCAAAAAAATAGAAAAAATTTTTGTTTTTTTAATGCTTTTGTCCTTGTTTTGTATTCCTTTTGTAAAAATCAATTATGATCTGACAGCATATCTTCCTGATTCCGTTCAATCCAAGGCAGGGATTGATCTGATGACAGAAGAGTTTGGATATCCTGGAACAGCCAGAGTCATGATAGATGATGTCAATATTTATGAGGCGAAAGAATACAAAGATCGTTTAGAAGCTGTAGACGGTGTTGATTCTGTTTTGTGGTGTGATTCTATGATCGATCTGACAGGTCCAGAAGAGTTTATTGATTATGATAAAATCAAAGATTATTATAAGGACAGATCAGCAGTTATGAATGTCACATTTGTAGAAGGAGATACCAGCCAGAGGACTTCTAAGGCGATTGATGAGATGAAAGCCATTGCAGGGGATAAGGGATATTTTGTCGGGATGGCAGTACAGAATAAATCCTTGGCAGAGAATGTGACATCTGAGATGACAATGATCTTAGGAATTGCTGTTATCATTATTTTTCTCATACTTTGTTTGACCACAACATCTTGGATGGAACCTATCTTATTTTTGATTGTTATGATGATGGCAGTGGTGCTGAATAAAGGAACGGATATTTTTTTGGGAGAGATCTCCTTCCTGACAAATAGTGTATCTTCTGTATTGCAGTTGGCATGTTCTATGGACTATTCTATCTTTTTGCTCCATGCATTCACAAGAGAGAAGAAAAAAGGTTTGGATCAGGAAACGGCTTTAAAAAATGCAGTTCAAGAGGCGATCAATTCTATTCTTTCCAGTAGTTTGACAACAATTGTAGGATTTATTGTATTGGCTGTGATGAAGTTTAAGATTGGATTTGACATGGGAATTGTTCTGGCAAAAGGAATTGTCCTTAGTTTGATTTCCGTTATTTTCTTTATGCCAGCTATTTTACTCCGAATGTCAAAAATAATTGAAAAAACATCCCATCGTTCGTTTCTTCCTGGCTTTAAGAGAACCAGCAAATTAATTTATCATTGCAGAGGAATTGTTTTGGTTATAGTACTCGTCCTTGCATACCCATCTTACACGGCACAGACAATGAATACGTTTTTATACGGAAACGATGCTGTAGGAGCAGCAGAAGGAACGCAGATCTACAAGGATGAACAGATCATCAATGCAAAGTTTGGACGCAGCAATATGATGATGCTGATTCTTCCGAATACCTCTCTTGTAAAAGAAAAGGAGATGGCAGCCGAATTAAAAGAACTTCCATATGTACAGTCTGTTACCTCTCTTGCAGATACTATGCCTGTTGGAATACCAGAGGAATTCCTTCCTGAAAGTCTTACAGGTCTGCTTCACACAGATGATTATGCCAGAATTCTTCTTTATGTGAGAAGTAAGGGAGAAAGTGAATTGGCGTATCAGGCAAGTGATGAGATTATGGAGATTTTGAAGTCATACTATCCGCAGGATTCGTATCTAGTTGGTGCGACACCTTCTACACAGGATATTGAGACAACGATCACAAAAGATTATAGTTTAGTTAATGTGTTGTCTTTGATTGGAGTATTTTTAGTAGTGTTGCTTTCTTTCAAATCTGTGACAGTTCCTGTATTGGTTATGATCCCGATTGAAGTGGCAATTTTTATCAATATGGCAATCCCATATTTAAAGGGAGAGATCATGATTTATATGGGATACATCATTGTAAGTTGTATTCAGCTTGGAGCAACTGTAGATTACTCTATTTTGCTGACAAATAATTATATCTCCAGCAGAAGGACTATGGAGAAAAAGGAAGCAGTACTTACAGCACTTCAGATGAGCATACCAGCGATCATCACATCTGGAAGTATTCTTACATCTGTTGGGTATATTCTTTATGGAGTTTCGACTATATCTGCAATTGGAGATATGGGACATTTAATAGGAAGAGGAGCAGCACTCAGTATGGTTTTAGTAACTTCCGTGCTGCCAGCACTTTTGGTATGTGCAGATCAGTGGGTGATGAGTCCATTGGCACAGCGTATGAAACAGCGTAAGAAAGCATTGATTGAACAGCTTCATGCCGAGGGAAAGGAGAATAAATAAGATGAAAAAAGGAAAAAGAATGATTGCTGGATGTCTCCTGGTTTCCATGGCAGTTGTCAATGTTACAGGAACCGCACTGGCAGCAGCCCCGAAACCGGAAGTGGATGAAACCATGTATGTAAATTTGGATTATTATGGTGAAAAAGAAAAAGTAAATGTTGTAAAACATTACCGTCTTAATGGGGCAACACAGATTGAGGATTATGGTGACTATGAGAAAGTTACCAACATGGTAAATCAGGTTGTGCCAATACAGGAAGCAGGAAAGGTGACATGGAATTTTGAAGAACCTTTGGATTCTTTCTATTATGAGGCAGCTATGAAAACAGAATCTATAGAGCTTCCTTGGAATCTGGATGTAGAATATAAATATAATGGAAAACCAGCAACACCACAGGAATTGGCAGGAAAAGCTGGTATGATGACAATTCATATCAATGCAATACCAAATGAAAAGGCAAAAGAGTATGAGCAGAATAATATGCTGTTAGCAATTGTGATACCAGTGGATACTTCGGTATGTTATAGTGTAGATGCGCCGGGAGCACAGATCCAGTCCATAGGAGATACCTCTCTTGTGGTTTTTACCGCACTTCCAGGAGAAGACGGAGAGTTTACAGTGACGGTCGGAAGTG
>CAJMNU010000116.1 GCA_905214855.1 uncultured bacterium
CTCTCGAAAAAGTGACCAATTCCATTTCAACTGGAATGGTATATACATCAAAATTAGATACTGCTGTCCCAATAATTTTGAAAGAAAACATCACTTTAGTTTCTTCAAAAGGCAAAAACACATGATATGTACCAGTCTCTATAAATACTCCATCCTCAGGGATCAGATATTCTTCTCCATTTTTTAGGATATGTACTAACTGTGCATCATTTCCCAAGCCTGAAAAATCAAACATAACAGCAACATTGGTAATCATACCATTAGGAACATTACACAGAAATGTTGCATTTGTACCAAGGTGAAAAGAGTACATTCCTGTTGAGGGGTCAAACGAATCTGAAACAATAGGATACAACTCTTTCGTTTTTTCTATTGGTGTTTCCAGTTCTTGTTCCATATCTGATGTTTCGCTCTCACTTTCAGAGACTGTCGCTGTTTCACTTTCTTCTTCTGATAAGATACTTTCTGGATTTTCTTCTATTGGCAATGTTTCTTCTGGTAGTGTTGAAGTAGGACTATCTGCCACTTCTGTCTCAGGATAACTTTCTATATTAGGCATAAAAGAGGAGCCACCATACTCTGATTGAAATGAAGCTGTAGTTTCTTCTTTCTTTTTTGGTTTTGGCTGGATACGAAAATTAAATGTCGTCTCATAAATAACCTGTTCTGAAAGAGGAACAGAAGAATCTTTTATGGCTGTAATATAAAAAACATAAGTTCCTGTTTCACGGATCAGTTCTTTTGAAGTATACGAATAAGGAAAACCATCTTTTTCAGCACTATATTGGATATTACCCGGAAAATCTACATATACTGGCTGATCTGTAATTCCCATATTTCCTATATTGGAATAAATAAAATATCTCCCCTCTAAGGATTCTGTATAAACTTCAAAATCTTCATGATATGTTTCATCCATTTCTACTTCATATACAGTCGGTCCTGTACTTTTTTCGGTTTCTTCTATTTCCAAAGATGGTTTTGTAGCTCCTGGTCCACTAGCCTGATCATTTGAAAGGTTGGAAGCACTTTTTGATACAATAACAAATTCTCCTGATGGCTTTTTTGATGTTTCTTCAGGATCTTTAAACAATTCATTTTTATTATTCATATCAATATTTTGTGCTGGCTGATTCTGTGGCTTTTTTGATGTTTCTGTAGTTGGAGTTTGTATATTTGTAATCTCGTTATAATCCTGTTTCCAACCTCCAGATTTCCTAGAAACTGTTTGTCCCCAAGCAGTTTCACATAGAATGGTGAAACATATGATTGTCAAAACAGCCAATTTCATCTTTCTGTAATATCTGAATCCTCTCATACATTTTTCTCCCCCTCTTCTGCCTGTTCTTCCAATATGCGATAGTTACGTTCATCTAAATCATAAAATACTTCATTTCCAAAAAACGCATTGGCTCTTACATCTGACAAATCCATAGATCCAAACTTATAAAGTGGACACTTATAACTAGGGGTAAATTTTGTTTTTAATGGATAATTTCCAAATGTTACAATAATAGCATTTCCAGTATCCTTTTTGTTATTTAACTTTTGAAGTTCGGATGGATAAATAACAGGTCTTGTTTGGATCTGACTGGAAATACTAATATCTCCAGTTGCATTTTTTCCAGTCGAAGAAGAAACACTACTGGTACGAACGGACATATTACCACAAAGTTTTGAAAATTCTTCGCAGGTTTCTATATCATTAGATCCAATAAACATCTTTAATCCACAGTTACTTTTTATAATATCTGCTACAGTATTACCATATACATTATTTAATTGTGCAAATGACTGAACTACCATATTAAACCAAATCTTACGACTTCGACCAACTGTGATCATTTTGTCAAATTTATCAATTTTAGGCATATTACCAAATTCATCCAGAAGGAAATAAACATTTCTTGGTAGAGATAAATCTTCTCTGGAAGAAGCAAATTTGATCAATGCCTTATAAATACTTAAAATAAATACAGCAGCTAAAGCGTGACGAGTATCTTTTTCATCTGGAATTTTTAAAAACAAGGCAACTGGTTTTGTTGCAATAGACATAGGTTCAATATCTGTTGCCGATGTTAATGCACAAAGTCCCTCATCATTAAACATAGATAACTTATCAAATGCAATAGACATATAACTTGCCAATGTATTATCTGCTGCAGATAGTACTTGTTTGGAAAGTCCAACAGCTTTTGAAAGTTTAGATCTTCCCTTAAAATAATCCTTTAAAACAGCATATTCATTCTCTGAATTTCCAAGAGCTTTATTTATATTATAAAAACAAAACTTTTCTTTAGTCATTTCAAGAGAGGGATCTTCACTGTCCTCAAGCATAGCAAGACACACAGCAAGAATAATGGAACGTGCTCCTTTTTCCCAGACCGGATCATCTGAAGATTCAATAGGACATATAACGCTGATCAAATCATTTAAGTCTTCATAAAGTTCATCATAAATTTTTTGTCGTGCGATTTTTATAATGGAAAGAAGTTCTTTTCTTACAGCATAAGCTTTCCCTTCATATTCATACCAAACTTCTTCATATTGTTCTAAAGAATTGACGAGTTCCAAACCGCTTTCCTGTGGGCTGTCTGTTCTTTGATAAATTTCATTTCCTGTATTTAAGTAGAGTTGATATCGATCGTAAATATCTCCAAGAGGATTCCAACGGAAGGAACTATATGGGTCTCTTAGGTCTAATACCATAGTCTGATATCCACGTTTAGACAGAGTATCACTGTGAAGTTGGAAAAGTTCTCCTTTGGGATCTGTACAGATCATAGAAGAACCTGCTGAAGATGCAGCTAAAATCTGGATCATTGGATTAACAAATGTTGTTGTCTTACCGCTACCAGTAGCACCAATAATAAGACCATGCATAGGTGATGCCAGATTGATATCTAATTCTTTTTTCTTTGTGTTATAAACAGCATAGACAGGAATACCATCTTTTTTTTCATTTTCTAGTTTGGTAAACTTTTGGGGAGGAAAATTAAAATCACGTTCTTTTTCTGTCATGAATCGGGAATTTTCCAATGAACTGTCTACAATGTCTTTGTTACTGCCTTGTAAAAACGCTTTTTGTTTTTGCTTCGTATCATCTGCGAAAAGAAGACGTAATAATATAAAAAGAGTAACTACTACGATTCCAAAAATCCAAGTCAGTGGCGAAAGAAATAATTGAGGATCCCATAAAACAGCATAATCTCCAGTAGAAATAACGGTAGGCATATTTTCAAGGAATGTCATTACCACATACCCTATACCAATAACTGCAATACCTCCTCCAATGATATAACTCAATATTTTTTTCATTTATCCATTGCCTCCCCTATTTTTAAATCGATTCATCCTTTTTAATCTGACGATACAAAAGGATTCCTGCTGTTCCTCCCAACATTCCATAAAGAGCGATCAGGAATGGATTTGCAAAAAATATTGCATAAGCAGCAGGAAACATTTTGAGAATTCCAACTACTATGGAAGGTAAATTAAAACCAATATGAACACATACAGAATATAAAATATTGTCTTTTTTGATTGCCAGCCATGCTAAAAAGATACCCATACAAAATGCATATATCATCCACAGAAAATTAGCATGACACAAGGCAAAAATCCCTGCTGACAGAAGAATAGCTGTTTTTTCTGTGAAATCAGGCATCAAACGATTTAACATATAACCCCTAAAAATAATTTCCTCTGTAATTGGTGCAAAAAATCCTACACTAAGGGCTGTTAAAATAAAATCAGTCCCTTCAAAAATAGCCCCACTACTTTTACTATAGGAATCTATCATCCAATCCGGCAACCAAACCACAGTGATAAACGCTGACAAAAAAAAGCCCATCATACACCCAAAAACAAAACAAATTTCGGCATATTTCCAATCTGCATTTTCAAGAATGAATGTTGCGTCTTCTCCAAAATTCTTTCCTGCTTTTTTAGATTTTCTGTAGAAAAAAAAGAGAATCAATATAATACTCAAAAATGTATAAAAATTTCCACTTTCTGCAAAAAATTCATTCACTGTATTACGATATCCCCGCAGTAACATTCCAATAGTCATTAAAAAACCCGGCAAAAACAGGTAAAGAAGCAACGGACGAACTGCAAAAAAGATGACTCCAAATCCTTTCCATATTTTTTGCTGGCGGGTCATTCGTCTTCACCAAAAGTAAGGAGTCCGGAAAAACCAGTAATATCAAACACCTCCATAACTTGTGTTCTTACATGCATTAATACCATATTTCCATGACAAGTTCTGATTTTCTTTTGTGCAGATAAAAAAACACGTAATCCTACAGAACTGATATATGTAGTTTCTGCCATATCAATAATCAGATTATCTTCTCCAGCATCTAAAAGTTCTTCCAGTTTTTTCCCAAGTTCTGGGGCACTTACCGCATCAATTTTCTTTTCTGTTACAATAGTTATTGGTTTATTCATCATCTATTTCCTCCATATCCTGCTCTTCCAAAAGATCTTCTTTGATAAACCATTCTATAAAATATTCTTTAGCACGAACAAATTCATCTTCATTTTTAAACTGATCAAATTGTAATTCTCCATCTTTTCCTTCTATATAAGGAACAACACAAACAGATGATTCCTCTTCTTCCATAGGATGCAATGCCATATATTGTCTGTCCTCTAAAGCAAAAACCCCAATCAATTCAAAGTGTACTTCTGTATAATCAGGTAAAGTCCATGTAATGGTAAAAGATTCATGAAGATCTTTTAAATCTACATCAATGGGTTCTATTTCTATTCCATTCAATATAAAATCATCTTCCATTGCCATTAGAAACACCACCTATCTTTTTCATTTTATGTTTTTTGTTCTTCATTTCTTTAATTATAACTAAAATGTCAGAATAAAACTCTGCACTTTACGCCACAAAACGACATTTTACGCTTTTTTTCTTAATTTGTTTCTATTTCAAAATATTTTTGCTATAATTCATTTGATTGTATATTTAGAAAAGAGGAAAAATATTTTGAAAATTGCAATATGTGAAGACAACACAGAAGATGCACTTTACTTAAAAAAGATGATTCATTCCTATTGTCTTGACCATAATATATCTATAGAAATAAATTTATTTGAGACAGGGGAAAATTGTGTAAGTACTGAAAAACAATTTGATATTTTATTTGTAGATATTTATTTAAAAGAAAAC
>CAJMNU010000117.1 GCA_905214855.1 uncultured bacterium
AGTCAGTGGCATTGTATTTAAAAATTGTCCTCAAGTTCTGGATGAGACTGGAAGATTTAATCCAGTTTATGATGAAGAGAATCTGATGACACTGGATGCAGATATCATTATGATGGCAATTGGCCAGAAAGCAGATCTGGATTTTCTGGAAGGTGCATATGCCGTTGAGACAGAGAGAGGAAGAATCAAAGCACTTGAAGGAAATCAGACCAGTGTGGCAGGTATTTTTGCAGGTGGTGATGTTACAACAGGTCCAGCAACAGTAATCAAAGCGATCGCAGCAGGAAAAGAGACAGCAATCGCTATCAGAAAATACTGTGGAATGGATCAGCTGGAAGTAGAAAAGAAGGCAGTAAAACGTCTGAAAGAAAAACTTGCTTCCTTTAGTACGGAATGTCGTGATAGCCATGAAGCAGCAAAAGCACCTCTGCTCTCTGTAGAAGAACGAGCTATGGATAAAGAGGATCTTGGAAATCTTCCAGAAAGTACTGTTAAAAAAGAAGCTTCCAGATGTTTTAACTGTGGCTGTCTGGCAGTAAATCCAAGTGATGTTGCAAATATGTTATACGCTTATGGTGCAAAAATCAAAACTAATTTTAGAGAATTGGATGCAGAGACCTTTTTTGCTAACTCTACCAGAGTCAAAGATACTCTGAAAGCAGGTGAATTTGTAACAGAAATTATCGTTCCAAAACCAACAGCTGGAACAAGGGCTGTATATGACAAATATCGCATCCGAAAAGCAATTGATTTTGCGATTCTTGCAGTGGCAGGAACTTGCCGTGTAGAGGATGGTGTGGTACAGGAGATCAGTATGGTCCTTGGAGCAGCAGCCCCAATCCCAATGAAACTGACAGAGGCAGAGCAATATTTGAAAGGCAAAAAACTGACAGAAGAGACTGCTGCAAACGCAGCAGAAATCGCTCTGAAGAATGCGATTCCGTTGGAAATGAATGCCTACAAGATTGAAATGGCAAAAGTAATGATCCGCAGATTTTTAGGCTTCTAAATTTTCAAAGCCATATGCTATCTTTTAGGTATCGGAAGGTCGCTTTGTTCTCCAAAAGATGACCTGAAAAATAAAGTAAGCAAGGCTTCATCTGTTGAAAAACAGGTGAAGTATTGCTGTACAAAAATAAGAAAGGCGCGAAACAGCATGGATAGAGAAAAAATTCTAATATACAGTGAAAAAACAGAAAACCTTGGAGAACCAGCAGTGTTTTTAGGAGTAGGAGAAATAAAAGAACCAGGATGTGGAGATCATCTGAAAATGTATATCCATACAAAACGAGAGATCATCACAGAATTTCATTATACTATTACAGATTCTGCTTGTCCGCCCTTAAAAGCCTGTGCAGCCAGAGTGACAGAAATGGCATTGGGAAAACCAGTAATGGAAGCATACCTAATCCAGGCAAAAGATCTTTCTGAGTTTTTTGGAGGATTGGAAAAAGAAAGTATCCACTGGGCGCAAATGGCAGAAATCGGATTGAAAAAAACATTGCAGGATTATGCAATAAAAAGGGCAGAACGTATAAAACAGATGATGGAAACAGAATCTAAAGATGCCATTTGATTTAGAGGAGGTAGAGGATCGATGGAACAAATAGGTGCAGTAATTGCAGCAGCAGGACTATCCTCCCGAATGGGAGATTTTAAACCATTGCTTCCTTTTGGAAAAGCATGTATTGCATACCATTTAGTATCAATGTTAAAACAAGCAGATGTCTCCCCAATTGTTATGGTTACAGGATACCGCGGAGAAGAACTAGAAGCATCTTTAAGTGATTTTGGGATTCAATTTGTAAGAAATCGAAACTATGCCTCTACAGAAATGTTAGACTCTGTAAAATTAGGATTTGATGCAATCCGTGGAACGTGCAGCGCAGTGTTGGTCATGCCTGTAGATGTTCCAGCAGTTACATTGAAAACAGTCAGACAGATCATGATGGAACAAAGTCCTATTGTGCGGACAAAATGTGGCAGCAGAAGAGGTCATCCAGTAAAATTGAACGCAGAAATGATGGAAGCTGTGACTGCCTATGATGGAGAACATGGGCTAAAAGGATTTTTACCAAAGAAAACTTGATCTTAGATGTAGAAGTATCCGATGAAGGAAGTTTTCTGGATGCTGATACAAAGGAAGAATATGGTCGTCTTCTTCAATTAGAGGGAAGCAGAGGGCAGGGATATCCAGATGGGGAAGCGCTTCGCTGGCTGTTGGAAATCAGTAAAATGCCCGATCCGCTTCGAAGACAAATTGCATCTGTCAGCCGTAAGGCATTGTCTATGGCAGTAGAACTGCAAAGGGCAGGAAAGCTGTTGGATTTAAACTTGATCCGGGCAGCAGCTCTCTTGCATGATATTGGAAAAGGACAACCAGATCATGCATTAGTAGGAGCACGTTTTTTGGAAGAAAACGGATATGGTCGTGCTGCAGAAATTGTAAGACAACACCACAGATTAGATCAGCTTCCCAAACAGGCAAATGAAACACTGATCGTCTATCTGGCAGATAAAATGATTCAGGGAGACAGAGAAGTTTCCATTGAAGAACGATTTGAAAAAAGCAAAATAAAATGTCTGAACAGTGAAGAAGCATTGAAATGTCATCAAGAAAAGTATCTGCAGGTAAAAAAAGCATGGAAAATATGGGAAGAGAGTTTTGTATCATAATATAAAGCTATCATATTTGTGAAGTCTTACATGATTAAAGTTATGTGCGTGTGGCGGCAAATTCGTTAAATAGAAAAATGTCAGGTGATCTGACTGTAATAAAATAGAAAAGGGACAGTATCTTGCTGCCCCTTTTCTATTTGAAAAGAATGTTTTCTATTGTTTTGACCAAGGATGTTTGATCGCGATTGTCTTCTGAAATTTCAATGACTCTAACATCAGAACGGTTTGTAATATCAGACCAGAAAGGATCTGTAGGTTTTTGCAGGACTCCAAGAACTGGAACAGAACCACTCAGAGTATCCAAAACAGTTTGATGGAAGTGTTTTGCACCAGCTTCATGAGGACCTAATTCATCCATAAGGATCAAAGAACAATCCTTAGATGTTTGAAGTGCCTGAGATCCCAAACGATCAAATCTTAAACCTGAGTCAATATCAGAACTTCCACATACAAACAAAAGATTTTTTTCTGATGGAATCATTGGTTGTCCTATAGAAAAAAGATGAACGGTATTTTTATCTTTTAGATAACGATCTGTTTTTATGGTACAAAATCCGCCGATATTACCGGAAAAGTGCTTGAGTACTGTACGGATCAGGGTTGATTTTCCAATCTTTTTAGGACCTGTAAGAAAGACATGGCGAACAGGAATCTTTTGGCATGTTGGAGCATAGGCAGGACGCTTTACGGGATTTCGGACATCCCATAGCAATCTTCCATATGTGGTATCTCTGACATCTAAGATCTTTCCATCTTGATTTTGATGTGCTTGAAGCCAAGTTTGGATTTTTTTTGCATTGGCTGTTGTGATTTCTTTTTGAGGAAGCATATGTTCCATAAGAAAATCGACATATTCTTCATCTGGTTGAACCCAAATTTCCTGATGTCGGGTTTCGTAGCTGGTTTCTGGATTATAGCCAGATAGAAAGAGAATATTAAACAAAGCATAAAACCATTGTCCAGTCCATTGACAAACGGGTTGTTTTCCAAATACTTCCTGAAGAATCTGTTCACGCAGATAATTGCGTCCAGAAAGATGAGTGATATGACAACACCAGCCACGGCTCATTTCTATGGATTTTTTTATATTTTCTATTCCGCGCAAAGCGGGAGTCATAGAGCTGAATACCACATCAAAAGCACCCCGATATCCTTCTTTGTCAATGTCAAGTGTATCAAAATCGCAAGTGCGGAGAGTGGCGTTGGTTACATGTTCCTGTTTTAGATATTCCATGCCATGAGCTACCATCTTTTCTGAAAAATCCAGCCCAACTACTTGGTGTACCCGATGGGCAAAAGCAGCAGCAAAACGCCCTGGTCCACATCCAATATCTACAACATCAAATTGTTTTTGCAAAAGTCCCCGTTCTTCTAAATAGGAAATTGCGCTTATGACTCGTTCATCTCCCTTTTTCTTTTGCATCCGTTCCTTTTTCCAAAATTCTGCACGCTGATCCCATTTTTCTGAAGAAAACTCCAGCACATCTTCAGGTTGTTTTTCCTGAAGAGAGATAAAATAAGCCAAATCTGTTGCATTTTCATTTTTATAATCTATCATGATGATTCTCCCTCGTGTGATCCTTTACAGGAAGGCAAACGGTACGTTCTATGCCATATCGATCCTGTATTGTGACAACATCCATTTCAATTCCATAAGCAGATTCCAGATTTTCTGGTGTAATGATCTGCCTTGGTGCTCCAAAACCTGCAACTTTCCCATCTTTCATCAAAAGAATATTACTTCTGGAAGCGGCAGGGTATTCTGGGCTGTGAGTTGACATGATGATACAATATCCTTTTTGTGCAAGATCATAGATCACATCCATAAGGATCTGCTGGTTCGCATAGTCCAAATTCGCTGCAGGCTCATCCATGACAAAAATGCTTGCAGACTGGCAGATTGCTCTTGCGATAAGGATCAATTGTCTCTGCCCTCCGCTAAGAGACATATAATTTCGATTTGCAAGATGAATGGCATTTACTTTTTCCAGGGCTTCAAAGGCTGCTTTTCGGTCTATTGCTTTTGGCTTATCAAATGCGGAAAAATGAGATGCTCGTCCCATGATAACAATATCAAGAACTGTATAATCAAAAATAGGAGTATGATATTGTGGGATATATGCGATCTGATTAGCCAGTTCTTTTTGAGACATTGTCTTGATATTACGTCCGTTGATGCAAATACTACCAGAAGAAGCAGGAATCGAACCTAAAAGAAGTCGAAATAGCGTTGTTTTTCCGCAGCCATTTGGACCTATAAGACAAAGAAGTTCTCCCTGATCGGCATGAAATGTGACACCTTTTACGATATCACCATTTCCATATCCACCATAAAGTTCATTGATTTCAAGCAGCATGTGAATGCCTCCCTCGTTGAATGATCAAATAAAGAAAGAATGGTGCTCCCATGATACTGGTCACAACACCAAGGGGAAGCTCCATGGATAAAAGAGAGCGGGAAATATCATCCATAA
>CAJMNU010000118.1 GCA_905214855.1 uncultured bacterium
AAAATTGCTTGTCGCAGGTCTGGTGGCGAGTTTTGGGACAGTTTCCATTGCAGCCAATGCTGTGACAGGGACGATCGCTTCGTTTCAGGTACTTCCGGGGCAGGCGATGGGTCTGGCTCTTATGACATTGGTGGGACAGGCGATCGGAGCAGAACGTTACGAGGAAGCAAAGACGTATATCATAAAAATCATGAAAATGTTGGTGGTGGCTCATTTCTTTTTAAACGTTCTAATCCTGTATTTTTTACCAAAGATCATCAAAATTTACAATCTTTCACCGGAAACAGCTGCGCTGACATGTAAATTGGCATATATCCATGGGATCAATGCAATCCTTACATGGGGATTTTCATTTGCGCTTCCCAATGCCCTGCGTGCAGCAGATGACGCAAAATTTGCCATGAAGATCACGGTATTTTCTTTGTTTGCCTGCAGGATCTTGATGAGTTATGTATTAGGTTTATATTTTCACATGGGAGTCATTGGGGTCTGGATTGCCATGGTCATTGACTGGGCATTCCGTGCTGTGGCATATGTGGGAAGAGTAGTGAGCGGCAGATGGTTGCGGGAGCATAAAAACAGAATACAAAATAGAATACAAAAATAGAATACAGAAATAAAGAAGAAAAAGAAGAAATCAAGAAGAAAGAAGGGAAACACAGGTGGAAGAAATATTTGCAGTGTATAACAAACAAGGAAAGATCATTGGCGCTGCGACAAGATCGGAGGCACATAAAAAAGGTTTGTGGCACATGGTAGTCCATTGTTGGGTGATCTGTCAGGAAGGTGAGACCGTGTGGATTTATATGCAGCAAAGATCTGACAGTAAAAAAGATTTCCCCGGCTTATATGATATTGCTTCAACAGGGCATGTGGACGCATCAGAATTGCATGATGCAGCCGTTGTCAGGGAGGCGAAAGAGGAGATTGGTATTGATGTGAGTGGAGAAAATCTGGTTTATCTTGGCGAATCTCGGGAAGAATGTCCATTAGAATATGGAATGGATCGTGAAATCGTAAAAATTTACCTCTATCACACAGCACAAGAACCGCAGTTTCAGCCTGGAGAAGAAGTGAGCAGGATGGTGAAGATTGCCCAGAGTGAGTTTGAGAAAAAAGAATTAAAGGGTGCTTCAGAGATCACAGCATATACACTGGATAATAAAAAAGTTCGGATTAAGGAAGAAGAATGGTGTGTGCATGATCGGGAATACAAAAAATGGGTGCGTCCGTGGCTTCAGGAAAATGGTTTCTTTTGCTACTTGACAAATTCATTGAAAGTGCTATAATGCAGACATCACTAAGAGATTTTAATAAAATCTTTTAATAAAATTTTTCTTCTGAAACGTCTGAGATGAATACAAGACAGATGCAGTTAGGTGGGAATGATATAGTTCATATAGTCAACACGTTGATGAGAAGAGTAGTCTGTGAGACCCTGTCCAGAGAGAAGCATGATTTGGTGCGAATGTTTTACATGGCAGCAGATGAAGACCAGCTCAGAGTGCCCTTTAATCGGGGACGGTGATTCCGTTATCATCAAATGAAGTGGTTCGGACATAGGATAGAGTCCGTTCAATTTAGGGTGGAACCGCGATTTTTGAGAGATCGTCCCTTAGTATATGAGATTGCAAAGTCATATACTAAGGGGCTTTTTGTTTATCAGGAAAAGATTTCCAAAGTACATGTTTTGTTCTCTCAGCAAAGAATCTCTGAAAGGATCAAAGATTCTTTTTATCCGAATATCCGAAACCTGACTTGACCAGAAGGAAGAAATCGTAAAAAAGAAAGGGAGAGCAAAGCGATGAAGATTACATTAAAAGACGGCTCTGTAAAAGAGTATGAAAAAGCAATGAGCGTTTTGGAGATTGCGCAGGATCTGAGCGAAGGTCTGGCAAGAATGGCATGTGCAGGAGAAGTAGACGGCAAGGTAGTGGATCTGAGAACCGTAGTGGACAAAGACTGCAATGTCAATATTCTGACAGCAAATGATAAAGAAGGTCTGGCAGCGTACCGCCATACAGTAAGCCATGTGTTGGCACAGGCAGTAAAGCATCTGTATCCACAGGCAAAGCTGGCAATCGGTCCATCCATTGATAATGGATTTTATTATGATTTTGATATTCCTTCTTTCTCCAGAGAAGATCTGGATAAACTTGAGGCAGAGATGAAGAAGATCATCAAAGCAGGTGAAAAACTGGAGCGTTTTACTCTTCCAAGAGAGGAAGCAATCAAGTTTATGGAAGAGAAGGGAGAACCATATAAGGTAGAACTGATTCAGGATCTGCCGGAGGACGCAGAGATTTCTTTCTATAAACAGGGAGATTTCACAGACCTTTGTGCCGGACCTCATCTTATGAGTACAAAACAGATCAAAGCATTTAAGTTGATCTCTTCTTCAGGTGCTTATTGGAGAGGAAGCGAAAAGAATGCAATGCTCACACGAGTATACGGAACTGCTTTCTTAAAGAAGGAAGAATTGGCAGAATATCTGGAATATCTGGAGAACATCAAAAAACGTGACCATAACAAATTGGGACGTGATCTGGAGCTGTTCACTACAGTGGACGTGATCGGTCAGGGTCTTCCACTGTTATTGCCAAAGGGAGCAAAGATCGTTCAGACACTGCAGCGCTGGATCGAGGATGAGGAAGACAACAATCGTGGATATATGAGAACAAAAACTCCTCTTATGGCAAAGAAAGATCTGTATGTGATCTCTGATCACTGGGAGCACTACAAAGAGGGCATGTTTGTTCTGGGTGATGAGGAGAAAGATGATGAAGTATTTGCACTTCGTCCGATGACCTGCCCATTCCAGTATTATGTATATAAATCTTCACCAAAATCCTATCGTGATCTGCCATGCCGTTATGGTGAGACTTCTACTCTGTTCAGAAATGAGGACTCTGGTGAGATGCATGGTCTGACCCGTGTTCGCCAGTTCACGATTTCAGAAGGCCATCTGATCATTCGTCCAGATCAGGTAGAAGAAGAGTTCAAGGGCTGTGTAGATTTGTTTAAGTATTGTATGAAAACACTTGGTCTTGAAAACGATGTAACTTATCGTCTGTCCAAGTGGGATCCAAGCAATGCAGATCATTATCTGGGAACACCAGAGCTTTGGGAGGAAGTAGAAGGAATCCTTCGTAAGATTCTGGATGATATTGGCATTGAATACACAGAGGCAGTAGGAGAAGCTGCATTCTATGGACCAAAGCTGGATATTCAGGCAAAGAACGTATATGGTAAAGAGGATACTATGGTAACCATCCAGCTTGATATGTTCTTAGCAGAGCGTTTTGATATGTCTTATGTAGATAAAGATGGTCAGAAAAAACGTCCTTTCATTATCCACAGAACTTCTATGGGATGCTACGAGAGAACTTTAGCATGGCTGATCGAGAAGTATGAGGGCGCATTCCCAACATGGTTATGTCCAGAGCAGGTTCGTGTATTGCCGATTTCTGAGAAATTC
Organism: uncultured bacterium; assembly: GCA_905214855.1. GTDB lineage: Bacteria > Bacillota > Clostridia > Lachnospirales > Lachnospiraceae > CAJMNU01. The sequence continues at coordinate 3,479 of CAJMNU010000118.1, forward strand.
CATGATTATGCTGCAGAAGTATGCAAGGAACTCAAGGCAAATGGCATCTTGGCAACTGTGGATGAGAGAGCAGAAAAGATCGGTTATAAGATCCGTGATGCAAGACTGAACAAGCTGCCATACATGCTGATCGTTGGAGAGAAGGAGCAGAGCGAGCATAAAGTTTCTGTAAGAAGCCGTTTCCTGGGAGATGAAGGTCAGAGAGATCTGAAGGACTTTATTGCAGATATCTGTGAGGAGATTCGTACAAAAGCGATCAGAAAAGTGGAAGTACAGGAATAAAGAGAAGATTGCTATTTTCCTGTAGCCAAGGAATTCATGAGTTTTTTATACTTGGATTTGATAAACGTCAGATTTTGACTATATAGTTTTTTGACCATATAGCTTTTTGAGTGTATAGTTTATAGAAGAGTGCATATACTATCCCTGCTGTCATTTGGAAAAATGAATGTGAAAAACCAAGATCACAGGAGGGATAGAATATGACAAAATTGGATTGTAACGTGACAAGCTGTTTACACAATGCCGAAAACTGCTGTTGTAAAAATGCGATCATCGTAGAAGGTTTTAGTGCAAAAGAGAGCTGCCAGACCTGTTGTGGAAGTTTTGATGAAAATAAGGGAAATGCATTTAAGAATTTGTTCAAGACACCAGAGACACGTTTGGAGATTGACTGTGAAGCAGTAAACTGTATCTACAATTCAGACAGACATTGCGTGGCAGATCATATCGGAATTAGCGGCAAGGGAGCCAGCGAGTCCGGTCAGACAGAGTGTGCAAGTTTTTGCGCACGATAATCTTTCAAAAAACAGAATCCTAATGATAAAAGAAAGAAGAGTAAGATATAGGAAAATAAAAGATAAAAGAGCAAGATAAAGAAAAAAAACAAAAAGCAACAAAAAGCAAAGAAACAAAAAAATAAAGAGAAGAAGATGAAAAAATGGGGATGCCTGATAAAGATCAGACATCCCTGTTTCTATTCGTTCTATTCATATTATAGAACATATCCTATTTTGATTTTAATTTAAATCTCCAGCATAAGTAAGAGTTCCCAGAATATCTTCTGCGTGAAGTTCACTGACTAATGCATGAGAAAAAGAAATGACCATCATATAATGGCTGACTTTTCGCAGATAAAAATCTTGGATGAGTTGATCCTGATGTGTGATGGAGAAATGTGTGTATTCTCTTTTGCCATATGATACCGTTTCAAATTCAGAAATTTCAGTGTCATTTCCCTGACCTTCTGCAAGCAGTGTCCCAAATTCTTCTTCTGTGATAGAGGAATCAAAAGTTTGATTTTTCAGTTCATTAAAAGCAACACGCAGACTCACTCCCACCTTTGGTACTAATGCGAGAAAATCATAGTGGCTTTGGATGGAAGAAGAGGCAATGCTTTCCTTTTGACAGCCCTTAGGAAGGGTGATCTGATAATCAGCCCAAGTATTGATATAGGTATTGCCATTCCATTTGCCTGACTTATAATCCCCGATAATCTCTGGACGTTCTTCCCCTGGTTTCGATACAGAAAGAGAAGAGACATCTCCTGAAACCTCAGTTTCCTCTGATATACTTG
>CAJMNU010000119.1 GCA_905214855.1 uncultured bacterium
GTATAGGGCAGATGTAGGAGAAATCATATGATACATGCAGATACATATTTACTTCGAATTCCGGAGTATGCAAAACAGAAGGCATCTATTCCTCAAGTGCAGGCATTTTTGAGAGAAATGGGAGATCCTCAGGATAAAGTCAGGGTTATCCACATTGCAGGAACGAATGGGAAGGGAACGATTTGTGCCTATTTAACCCAGATTTTGACGGAGATGGGCGAAACAACAGCAACATTTACATCACCACATCTTGTTATGATCCGAGAAAGATTTCGCTTAAATGGTAAGATAGTGTCAGAAGAGAACTATCAGGACGCTTTTATAAAAGTCCTTGATCTGACAAAAAAGATGGAGAAAAAAGGGTTTTGTCATCCTACTTTTTTTGAATTCTTATTTTATATGCAAATGGAGCTTATCAAAAAAGTAAAACCAGAATGGTTGATCTTGGAGACTGGAATGGGTGGAAAACGGGATGTGACAAATGCCATCAAAAATCCATTTTTGACTATTTTGACTTCGATCAGTATGGATCATATGCAATTTCTGGGGGATACACTGGAAAAAATTGCAGCAGAAAAGGCAGGGATTATAAAAGAACAAGTTCCAGTAGTTTTTGATGCTTTAGACGATACCGTGTCTGATTGTATTGTTGCTGTGGCAAAGGAGAAGCACAGTCCATGTCTCCCCATCACAGCGAATGAATGGGCGATGGTTTCTGTAGAGTATGATAGGGGAAGTATTTTGGCAGAGATTGATGGAAAGAATTGCCAGATTCCTTTTTTAGCAGACTATCAATTGGAGAATGCGGCTGTGGCATATTATGCCATAAAAAATATTTTTGAAAGGATAGGCAGAAGATGGGATAGAACAATGCAAGAAAAAGTCCTGTCTGCAATATCTCATACCAAATGGGAGGGACGTATGGAACAGGTTCTTCCTGGTGTCTATCTGGATGGTGCTCATAATAAGGGGGGGATTCATGCCCTGACGGAAACAATCCGTAAACTGTATGAAACAACTGGGAAAAAACTTTATCTGATGTTTGCCTGTGCACAGGATAAGGAATATGATCAGATGTTAAAAGAGCTGTGTGTTAAAGTACCATTTGAGGCAGTTTTTGCAGTTCACTATGAGAGTGAAAGAGCGTTGCCTTTAGAAGAATTGAAAAAAGAAATGGAACTTCATGCCAGATGTCCATTTTTCCTTTTTGACAGAGTGGAAGAGGCATTGAAGAATGCCTTGCAGAGTAAAAAAGAGGATGAAATCCTGTTTTGTGCAGGTTCTTTGTATCTGGTAGGAGAGATGAAGAGTGTAATACGGAGGAAATACGATGATTAATTTTGATGAAGAAATTAAGCATTTTAAGCCAAGTTTAGAGATTGAAGAGGCAGAAGATGCGATTGTAAGAAGCGATTTGACTGATATGGCAGATATTATGATGGAACTTTTGAAGAACACAAAGGAGTAAGCGAGTATGGACTTTGAAAAAACAATATTTTATGCCTCCAACAGTTACTATAATCTGGGGCTAGAACAAGCACAGGTTCGTGATCTGTCAGGGGCTGCCATTTCGCTTAAAAAGAGTCTGCGTATGGATAAGTATAATACAGATGCAAGAAATCTGTTAGGGCTTATCTATTATGAGATGGGAGAAACAGCAAATGCGCTGGTTCAGTGGGTTATTAGTATGAATCTTCAGCCTGAAAACAATCAGGCAGCTCATTATCTGGAGGAAGTTCAAGGAAAACCGGGAAAATTGGAGGTGTACAGCCAGACACTGAAAAAATACAATCAGGCATTGGAATATGCTAAGTCAGATAACAGTGATCTGGCGATCTTGCAGCTTCATCGTGTTGTGGAGGAAAATTCCCATTTTGTAAAAGCTCACCTTCTGCTTGCACTTCTTTATATGCAGAGAGAGGATTATCTTAAAGCAGGAAAATCTTTGTACAAGGTTTTGAAGATTGACAGAAACAATGCAAAGGCTCAGCACTATATGTCTGTAGTTAAGACAAATACAGGGCGTGCAGAGATTGAGAAGAAAAAATTCAAACAGGCATTTTCACATAGAAAGATGGAAGATGATGATGTGATCATTCCGCCTACCTATAAAGAAACAACGGGATGGCAGACTATTTTAAATATCTTAGTCGGTTTGCTTTTGGGGGCAGCTTTTGTGTTTTTTATTGTTATGCCTGCAAATATTACAGCGATCAATGGAAAACACAATCAGGAAATGCTTTCCTTTTATCAGAAAATCAGTGATGGAACTTATGAGAAGGAAAAACTGGAAGAAACCATTCAGCAGATGACAGAGGAGAAAAGCAGTCTGGAGCAGCAGATCACAGGCAATGATACACAGCACCAGAATCAGATCCAGGTGTGCAATCAACTGATCAGTATTTTGAATTGTCTGAGAAAAGATGAGATTACCAATGCAGCACAAATATATACCCAAATCGACCAGTCTGTGATGACAGAGAATGAGACTTTTACGACGGTTATGAATGAAATCCGTCCTCTGATCGCAGAGCAGGCAGCAGCAATCTATCTTCAGGCAGGAAGAGAACAGGTAACAGCAGGAAATTTGGATGCAGCTCTTACCTATTATCTGGCAAGTCAGGATATGAAAGATGGGGGAGCGCAGGTTTGGATGGAAATTGGACAGATATATGTGCAAAAAGAAGATACAGAAAATGCAAATCAATGGTTTGACAAGGTGGTAGGAAGTGAACCAGCAGATTCAGCACTTTCTGAGGCAGCAAAGGCAGCCAGAGGATATTAAACTGGCAATTTTGTTTACATAGGATAAAAATATGAGAATTCAAACAGGGAAAGGGATTAGATATGGATTATCAGAATTTTGCCTATGAAGCAAAAGAGGAGAGCTTGATCGTACATTTACCAAAGGAATTGGATCATCACAATTGCAGAAATCTGCGCTATGAGACAGATCTGATTATGGCAGAGCATTATATTTCCAAGATGGTTTTTGATTTTTCCAGGACAGAGTTTATGGACAGTTCAGGAATTGGTGTTTTGCTGAACCGATACAAACAGATGGAGAGAAATGGAGGCAAGATCACCATGTATGGTGTTGGGGCACAGATCAAAAGAGTGCTTTCAATTGGAGGAGTTTTAAGACTGGTAGAATGCTGTGAGACAAAAGAGGCAGCTGCCAAAGCGGAAAGGAGATAGCTGTGGAAGAAAAAAAGCAGGAACTCAGGAGAGACTGGATGAAGGTGGAATTTACCAGTTTATCAGAGAATGAGGAGCTTGCCAGAGTAGTGGCAGCTGTCTTTGCGAGCCGTTTAGATCCGACTTTGGAAGAGATGGATGATATCAAAACAGCGGTGTCCGAGGCAGTGACCAATGCAGTTCGTCATGGATATCGGGAGACAATAGGAAACATCACTATGGAGATGGAGAAAAAGGAACACACATTTTGTATCACGGTAAGTGATAAAGGAAGTGGAATCGCTGATATAAAGAAAGCGATGGAGCCAATGTATTCTTCAGATCCAGATGGGGAAAGTGCCGGTATGGGATTTGCTTTTATGGAAGCCTTTATGGACTCTGTCTGCGTGGAGTCAAAACCGGGAGAGGGAACTAGAGTGATCATGACAAAGACGATAGCAAGGTAATTTCTATGAATGAGACCATGAATTTGATTCAACGGGCTCACGAGGGGGATAAAGAAGCCAGAAACAGACTGGTGACAGAAAATGCAGGACTTGTCTGGAGTATTGTCAGACGCTATCAAAATCGGGGAAGAGGATGTGATATAGAAGACCTCTTTCAAATTGGGACGATTGGATTGATCAAAGCGATAGATAAGTTTGATATAGGATATCAGGTACAGTTTTCTACTTATGCAGTTCCTATGATCGTAGGTGAGATCAAGCGCTTTTTGAGAGATGATGGTATGATAAAAGTAAGCCGATCTTTAAAGGATATGGGGCTGAGGATCAAACTGGCAAGAGAAGAACTGATGGGAGAGATGGAAAGAGATCCCACGATTGATGAGATTGCCAAAAAGTTGGAAGTCAGCCGTGAGGAGGTGGCAGCTTCTATCGGAGCGAATGCAGAAGTAGAATCTATTTATAGTGTATGCGGTAAAAGTGATGAAAATAGCATGTATCTCATTGATAAGCTGAAGGAGGAAGGAGAGGGAGCAGAAAAAATATTGGATAGGATGATGCTGGAAGAGGCACTTTTAAGTTTGGAGGAAAGGGAAAGACAGATCATCATAAAACGCTATTTTTATAATCAGACGCAGAGCGAAATTGCGGCAGGATTAGGAATTTCCCAAGTGCAAGTGTCCAGACTGGAAAAGAAAAGTTTGAGACAGATGAGGGGAACATGTGAGCCGTTTGGGCTTCATTAAGGTTTTTTGATAAGGTTTTCGTTTGTGCCTGAGTGAAAACAGAAATGACATAAATGCAAGAAACACAAGAAATACATAAAAGCAGAGGATTTCCACATACTACTGTCAGAAATCGAAAAAAGGATGTGATGACAGAATGAAACCAGTGAAGTATCTATGGTATGTGGTAGCGGCAATCCTCTGCTTTTTTTTCATTTGGGGCGGAATTGTATATTGTCTGGATAAATGGGGGGATTCCCCGTCTTATCCCAATGGTGTCTTGATAGAAAATGAATGGGAAACTAGACTATGGAAGGAGATAGAAGAATGTCTGTGAGTGATACGGTTTTTCTCTCCATCAGCCAGATTACACAAGTACACAAAAAAGAGATATTTTTATCAGACATTGCTCAGGTATATTGTGCCAATCCATATTTGGAAAATCGTTGTAAAGCAATTAAAATCCGACAGATTAAAGGAAAAACTTCAAGCCGTTTTGTTGGAAATGTGATGGATGTGGTAAAAAAGATAGAAGAGATCAACTCTTCCATACAGATTCAAAATTTGGGAGAAACGGATTTTATTGTGGATTATGAGCCAGAAAAAGGAATCCATGTTTGGTGGCAGTGGCTGAAAACAGTTTTTGTCTGTGGAATTAGCTTTTGTGGTGG
>CAJMNU010000120.1 GCA_905214855.1 uncultured bacterium
AAAGAAAAGGACGATCATGACGCAGTTTGTTATTGAGGCAGCTGTGACAAGTACTCTGGGTGGGATTCTTGGAATTCTTCTTGGTCTTATCGGCTCTGTGGGGCTGGGATCTTTGCTGGGAATGACAGCAAAACCAACAATGGGGTCTGTGCTGTTGTCTTTTGGTGTTTCTGTGGCAATTGGTTTGATTTTTGGATATATGCCAGCGAGTCGGGCTGCTTCCCTAAATCCGATCGACGCACTCAGAAGTGAATAGAAAGAGCAACAGATCAAATAGAAAAATAGTCAAATAAGAAAATATTGAAATAGAAAAAATGGCATTTGTATCAGAAAGAAGACGAAACATACAGCTTCTGATGACACAGATGCTATTTTTGATGTGAAAAAAACTTTGCCAAAAGAGAGAAGTTAGTGTAAGATGAAAGTATCTGAAAATGAGAAAGGAAGATTATATGGAAGAGTTTCATTCTCCTTATGTCAGTTCAAAATTCATACAAATTTTTCAAGACTATGCAAAACGGTTTCAAAAACCAAGGACGAGAAAGGAATATATATATGTGATTTCTTCTTTTTGCAATGAGATAGCGTGTGATTTTTTGGATTTGGATGAAGTAAAGGTGCAAACATATTTTGATCGCCATAAGGAAGATCTGGATGGTAAGACACTCAAGTATCAGCTGCGTATCTTTCAGGCAGTTGCAAAGTTTTTGGATGAAAATGCAAAAGAATTCAACGTGAATCCTGTGTATGCCTCCTGTTTTTTAAAACTGGATTTTGAAGCACCTGATGTGATGATAGCCCCAGAGAGCCTTCCTTCTTTGAAAGAAGTGAATTGTCTTATGGAATATCTGAAAAAATGTCAGGATACCACGACGTTTCTAGCAGTCGTGTTAGCTTTTCGGTGCAGTCTTACGATCAATGAGACTGTTTCCTTGAAACGGCAGATGTTTTTTCAGGACCGCAATGGCAATTATGGTTTGCGTATGAAGGTGAGTCCTGTCAATGACCGTTTTGTAAAACTCCCAGAAGATGTGGTAGATATAATACGGATTCATTTGGAGAACAGAAATGATATAAATCCATATCTTCTTTTAAATCGGCATGGAAAGCAGCTTAGCATCCGTACACTTCAAAATCGTTTAAGGGATGCATGTTTAAATTGTGGAGTAAAGCCATTTACTATGAACCATCTACGTACGCTCAGTACCGCTTATATGATGAAGGAAGGAGCACCACCAGATAAAATCGCAGAGTATATCCACATCAAAAATCAGGATTGGTTTTTTAGGTATGACAGAGTTGTAGAGGAATTAAAGGATGCTGCGGTGGATTATACACACATAAAAATCATTTGGTAAGAGATACAGTCAGTAAAGGGGATGAGAGATCTGGAAGAAAGAGAGAGAGGAAGAAGCAGAAATAGAAAAGGACAGCAAGAAAAGGAAAGAAAAAGGGGAGCAGTTGTTTTGGCAGCGGTTTTTTTCCTTGTGATAGGGGTTTGGCTGGGATTTTTTATGGCACATGTTTCATATTCTGCATCAGGGATAAAAAAAGAAAATGGTGCAGAGAAACAAGAAATATTGCAGGAGCAGACAGTAATAGGGGCTACAGAGGAGATATCAGGTCAAGAGACACAAATAGAGAAAGAAAATGAGCAAGAGAGTGGTGTAAAACATCAAACAGAACATTTACAGATTTCTGCTGGAGATCAGGAGACAGAGGCAAAAAAGGGAAAGGTCATGGTAGCATTTGCCGGTGATATTTATTTATCCAATTATGTGTTGGAGGCATATAAAAAAGCAGGAGATCAGATAAATGGCATTTTGGATGAAGGATTCCAAAATCAGATCGCACAGGCAGACTGGTTTGTTGCAAATGAGGAGTTTCCATTCAGTGACAGAGGTACAAAGGCAAAAGATAAACAATTTACCTTTCGGCTGCCGACAGAGAATATTTCTATTTTTCAAAAGCTAGAACTGGATTTGGTCAGTCTTGCGAATAATCATGCCTTAGACTATGGAACAGACGCTCTTTTGGACACATGTGATACATTAGAGAGGGCAGGAATCCGCTATATGGGGGTGGGAGCAAACTTAGAAGAGGCAAAACGTCCGGTGATCATGGAAAATAATGGGGTAAAAATTGGTTTTTTGGGAGCGACCAGAGTGATCCCAGAATATAGCTGGGCAGCACAAAAAGACAGTCTGGGTATGCTTGAGACATATAATCCTGAAATATTGATAGAAAAAATAAAAGAAGTAAAAACAGTATGTGACTATGTAGTGGTTTATGTACATTGGGGAGTAGAAAAAGCTGTAATGCCAGAAGCGTATCAAAGAACTATGGGAAAACAGTATATTGATGCAGGAGCGGATCTTGTGGTGGGAAGTCATCCTCATGTTCTTCAGGGAATTGAATATTATAAAGGGAAGCCTATTGTGTATAGTTTGGGTAATTTCATTTTTGGAAGCCAGATTCCAAAAACAGCACTTCTATTAGCAGAGTTTGAAGAGGGGCAGGTTGCACTCAGACTGGTTCCCGGAAGTTCCAAGGCAGGATATACAGCTATGATGACAGGGGAGGAGGAAAAAAGACAGTTTTTTCAGGAAATGCAAGAACATTCTTTTTATACACAGATTAGAGAGGATGGCACAGTATTAGAACAGTCAGAAGAATAGGAGTAAAGCGATCAGAAAAAGAAAAGGATGGATTTTGACTATGAAAATTGTAGATATGCATTGTGATACAATCGGAGAGATTTTCTACAGAAAAAATCAAGGAGAAATGATTAGTTTGAAAGAGAATGGACTTCATATTGATCTTAACAGAATGAGAGAAGGAGAATATCTTCTTCAGAATTTTGCACTGTTCGTTCATTTAAAAAGTGTGGAAGATCCGTTTGCATATTGTATGCGTATGTTGGACTGTTTTTATGAGCAGATAGAGCAGTATTCGGATGAGATCGGTGTGGTACGAACCTATCAGGATATAGAAGAAAATCAAAAAAATGGAAAAATGTCTGCCTTGCTTACAATAGAAGAAGGGGGTGTCTGCAGAGGGGATCTGGCTCTTTTACGGGATTTTTACCGTTTGGGTGTGCGTATGATGACAATGACGTGGAATTTTGAAAATGAGCTGGCATATCCAAACCGTATTGACTTAAACACAGGAAAAGCGATTCCAGAGACAGAGAATGGTCTGAAAGAAAAAGGAATTGCATTTGTGGAGGAAATGGAACGTCTGGGAATGATCGTGGATGTCTCCCATATGGGGGATGCTGGAATTTATGATGTGCTAAGATATGCAAAAAAGCCGTTTGTAGCCAGTCACTCAAATGCAAGAGCAGTCTGTTCCCATCCGAGAAATCTGACAGATGATATGATCCGTGCGATCGCAGAGCGTGGGGGTGTCATGGGTATCAATTTCTGTGCCAGTTTTTTGGATGAAAAAGAGGATGAAAAACAGTGTTTTGGAAGTGTGGAGCGTCTGATCGCACATATGCGCCATATAAAACAGATCGGTGGAATTGACTGTATTGGTTTGGGGACAGATTTTGATGGTATTGGAAGCAACATTGAGATCTTAGGAGCAGGTAAGATGCCTGTTTTGATAAGAGAGATGGAAAAAGCGGGATTTCGCACAGAAGAAATTGAAAAAATATGTTATAAGAATGTTTTGAGAGTATACAAAGAATTGTTGTAATGTGACCTTACACAAATTTTACATAGAGATGGATTGCATTTTACATTATCTTGGTATAATGTAAATATAGTATGCATATTGGAGGATGAGTTATGAAACTTTCTGATGTACAAATGATGTTCCAGTTCATTGGCGGACTTGGAATGTTCCTTTATGGAATGGAAGCTATGGCAGATGGACTGCAAAAGTCTGCCGGAAGCAGAATGCAGAAACTTTTGGGTGTTCTGACAGCAAACCGTTTCCTTGGTGTTTTGGTAGGTGCGGCTGTGACAGCGATCATCCAGAGCTCTTCTGCAACAACAGTTATGGTGGTAGGTTTTGTTAACGCAGGTATGTTAAACCTGATGCAGGCAACTGGTGTGATCATGGGTGCGAATATCGGTACGACGATCACAAGTTGGTTGGTATCCATGAATGAGTGGGGAGAGATGCTGAGCCCTGACTTTTTTGCACCACTGTTTATTGGAATTGGTGCAATGATCCGTCTGTTCTCAAAAGACCATAAGAAAAAAGAAGTGGGAGAGATCCTTTTGGGATTTGGTGTACTGTTTGTAGGTCTTTCCTTTATGTCTTCTTCAATTGAGCCTTATCGTGACGCTGAGATCTTTTCTAAAGCCTTCCAGACACTGGGATCTAATCCGATCTTGGGAGTTTTGACAGGTGCTATTGTGACAGCGATCATCCAGAGTTCTTCTGCTTCTGTTGGTATTTTACAGACATTGGCATTAAATGGCATTGTAAACTGGCGTTCTGCTATCTTTATCACACTGGGTCAGAATATCGGTACTTGTGTGACAGCGATCATTTCCAGTGCGGGTGCACATAAGACTGCAAAGAGAGCTGCTGCGATCCATTTGATGTTTAATGTATTAGGTGCAGTGATCTTTGGTATTATTATGTTTGTTGTATTTATGATATTGCCAGATCTTGCAATGTCTGAGATCAGCAGTGTGGAGATTTCTGTTTTCCATACAATATTTAATGTAGTGAATACAATTATCCTGTTCCCATTTGCAGGTGTTTTGGTAAAAATTTCTCAGAAATTGATTCCAGAAGGCAGAGAAGAAGAGGGTGATGAGATCCATTTGGATGCAAGAATGATGGAATCCCCATCTTTTGCGATTGAGGCAGCAGGCAATGAGATTGAGCGTATGGGTGAATTAGTCCTTAGTACTCTGGACAAAAGTATGAAAAATTTGATGACCAGCACACAAGAGGGTGTGGATACCACACTTGAATGCGAAAAAGAGATTGATAAATCAAATAAACTCCTCACCAATTATCTGGTAAAGGTCAACAATCTTTCGCTAAGTGACAGACAGCATCT
>CAJMNU010000121.1 GCA_905214855.1 uncultured bacterium
TCCTGCAGAGATTAATTTAAAACAGGATGATATTGTCAATATGGGAATGGCAAAGATGGCAGATGCACCTGTGATCTTGGTTGGAGATATTGACAGGGGTGGAGTCTTTGCCCAACTTTATGGGACAGTAATGCTTTTGGAAGAAGAAGAGAGGGCACGGATCGCTGGACTTGTTATCAATAAGTTCCGGGGAGATGCCTCTATCCTGACCCCGGGAATCCAGATGATTGAAGAGTTGTGTCAGATCTCTGTGGTCGGAGTAGTACCATATATGCAGGTGGATCTGGAAGATGAGGATAGTCTGAGTACCCGATTGGAGAGAAGGGAAAAGAAAGCGGCATTGGTCTGTATTGCTGTTATCAGACTTCCCAGAATGTCAAATTTCACTGATTTTCAGGTGTTTGATACAATTCCGGAGGTTGATGTGTGCTATATCACATCTCCTGAAGAAATAGAAAAGGCAGATTTGATCATTCTTCCTGGAACGAAAAGTACAATCGAAGATCTTCTTTGGATGAGGCAGAATGGTCTGGAGGCTGCGGTGAAAAAAGCTCATGCACGTAAAGTACCAGTGTTTGGGATCTGTGGAGGATATCAGATGCTCGGAATGGAAATCAGGGATGAAGCAGGGGTTGAAGGGGAAACGACGTATGTGCGTGGTATGGAATTGCTTCCCGTAGAGACGACTCTTGAAACAGAAAAAGTGCGTACCTTAGCGCAGGGATTCCTGAAGACATTGGATGGAGATCTGAATGGATTGTCAGGAAAGAAAGTGACAGGATATGAAATCCATATGGGACAGACAAAAATGCGGCATGGAAACAATGAAGAGGGATTTTCTTATGGAAATATGACGGATCTGAAGATCAGACAGGATAGTACAGATCGACTAAAACAGGACGGATGTTTTGGTGATAATGTATATGGAACATACCTTCATGGATTCTTTGATGCTTCTGGCATTGCGTCTGCAATTATACAGGCGCTTCTTACAAAAAAAGGACTGGACGCAGGAAGGATAAAAGAGTATTCTTATAGCAGATATAAAGAGATGCAGTTTGACCTTTTGGCAGATACTTTAAGAAAAAGTCTTGATATGGAACGTATCTATGAGTTATTGGAACTTACGAAACAATCTCATGATAACAATAAAGAAACTATAAAAAGAGAAGAGTACTAAATGTGGAGAGGGAGGCAGAAGGATGAAAATTGGGATTTGTACAGGATTGGAAAATCTGGAATTGTTGGAGCGGCTAGGTTATGATTATATCGAACCGCAGGTTTCTAAAGTGGCAGAATACACAGAGGAAGAATTCGCTTTTTGGAAAGAAAAGTTGAAAGATGCAAAGATCGCTTGTGAGACATTTAATGTACTCTTTCCGGGGGACATCCATTGTATCGGAGAAGAGTATGACGAGGAGATATTGGTAGAATATTTGAATAAAGGATTTTCCCGTGTGAGAGAACTGGGAGGAGAACTGGTTGTTTTTGGAAGTGGAAACCAGAGACGTTGTCCGGATTATGTAGATTTTCAGGAAGGAGTGCGCCAGCTGGTGTATGTCTACCGATTAGTAGGAACGATTGCGGCAAAGTATGATCTGACAGTGGTAGTAGAACCTTTGAACCGTACAGAGACCAACATGATCTGTACTATGGCAGAGGCTGCTATGGTAGCAGGTATGGTAGATCTTCCAAATGTCAAAGTGCTGGCTGATTATTATCATGTTATGATGGATCAGGATCCGATTTCAGATCTGAAAAGAATCCAGAGTTTGGCTCATGTACATATTGCAGCAAAAGAGGGGCGGCGCTATCCTGTGGAAGAAATCGAGGATACCTTAAAAACATTTTTTGATACTTTGCATGAGATAGGATACGATGCGCGTATCAGTATTGAAGGCGGAACAGATGATATGGAAGAAGATGCCAAAAAAGCGCTTGTCTTGCTGAGAGAAGCTACAAAAAATGAGTAAACAAGATGGATCAGATGGAAAGGTTTATAGCAATGGAGCAATGGAAAGTAGAACAGGTACAGCCTGCAGATATTGAAAAAAGGAGTTTTGAGATCATTACAAAAGAGCTGGGAGAAAGAGCATTTTCTAAAGAAGAGGAACTGGTGGTAAAAAGAGCGATTCATACAACAGCAGATTTTGATTATGCAGATAACCTGGTATTTTCCCAAAATGCAGTACAGATTGGTATACAGGAATTAAGGAATGGAACACATATTATTACAGATACGAATATGGGGCTTGCTGGGATCAATAAATCTGCGATGAAAAAATGGGGCGTAGAGGCACATTGTTTTATGGCAGATGAGGATGTTGCAGTTGCAGCAAAGAAGAATGGTACGACCAGAGCTGTTGCAAGCATGGATAAAGCAGCAGCTTTGGGTGGTGATTTCATTTATGCCATAGGAAATGCTCCAACAGCCCTGATCCGTTTGTATGAATTGATTCGGGAAGGGAAAATCTCACCTAGATTGATCATTGGTGTTCCGGTAGGTTTTGTCAATGTGGAGATTTCAAAAGAAATGATCCTGACCTTGAAAGAAACTCCTTACATTGTGGCAAAAGGGAGAAAAGGCGGCAGCAATCTCGCTGCCGCAATATGCAATGCCATGCTGTATCAGCTGTGACATTCTTTTGTTAATCTGATAGATTTGGACAAAGAGACAGAGTGCTATTTTGGTATTCGCCAGATAATGTGACATCTTTTCCAAACCAGATAGGTGGCTGAAAGGCAAGGGCATCTTCCTCACAGGAAAATTCTACTTCAGCGAGAATCAGTCCTTCATAGACTCCTTCAAAGATATCAAGCTCAATCGTCAGTTTGTCTGCATTGGGGAAAGTTTGAGGAGAACCAAATTTTGAGAAAGGGAGAAGATAGCGTTTTTTGGTAAGGATCTGTCCGTCTGCCTTGTTTTTTAAGTGTTCATAGGATTCTTGTTTTAAGGGAAGATTGTACTCTTCTCGAACCATAAGCCCCTTGGATTTGTAAGTCAGATAGAAAGAAGTATCTTCTTGGCGAATGCGGATGACTGGATCAATACAAAGATAAGCCTGTTCAATTTGATGAAAAGGATAGGTCTGATAGTCTGTGGGAAGAGTCGGGATGAGATATTTGCGTTCGATTTCCATAAAAACCTCCTGATAGATGAAAAATATACAGTAACGTGATGCTATGTATTATCTGTTTTTGGTATCATATCATGTTTTATAACAATCGACAAGACGAAGAAAGGAAATGCATATGTGGACAAGAGAGGAAGTTAAAAAAATTGCAAAACAGTCCTTAAAACCTTACTACTGGTGGGCGGTATTGATGTGTTTTATTGCTGGGGTATTGGGAGGAAGAAATGCCAGCACAATTGGTGTAAATGCAAACTATTCCTATGTGAACAGTGTGAACCAAGAGGTGATTTCGGGCACAGGATATGGATGGTTTCCTTTATCACCAGAAGAATTGGGCGCAATGATCATCATTGGTGTGGTCTTTTTGATCGTTGCTGCGTTAGCTTGGATGTTTGTGATTTTTATAGGAAATGCTGTTTCGGTAGGGCTGAAGCGTTACATGTTAGAAAGCCGCAGAGCAGGGCAGTCAGCAGGAGTAGGGACTTTATTTTGGGTCTTTGGATGTGGAAACTATTGGAATGTGATCAAGATCATATTTTTAAAAAATCTATATACAGGATTGTGGAGTCTTTTGTTCATTGTTCCAGGTATTATAAAAGGATATGAATATTCTATGATCCCGTATCTTCTTGCAGAAAATCCAGATATGCCTTCTGAGGAGGCATTCCGTTTATCCAAAGAGATGACTACAGGAGAAAAATGGAATCTGTTTGTATTAGATTGGTCGTTTATTGGATGGATTTTATTGGGATTTTTGGTATGCTGTGGAGTGGGCGGAATCTTTGTCACACCATATATTGAGGCTACCTATGCGGAAGTGTATCAGCATCTGAAAAATAAGAATATGGGAGATGGATATTGGAATAATGGTGGTATGCAGAGTACCTATACATATTATGAAAATACAGAGAATGGAAGAGAAAACGAGATTGATATCTGATGAAGGATAAGTTCTTCTGCTTTCAGGATAGAAGTGGGAGAATATGGAAAGAAAGGATGATACTTATGAAAAAAGTGTATGCATATTTAGCTTCCGGTTTGGAAGAAGTAGAATGTCTGGCAACGGTGGATGTATTGAGACGTGCTGGTATAGAAGTAACACTGATCTCGATTGAAAAGGAAAGATATGTAACAGGTTCTCACAATATCACGATACAGGCAGATGCACAATTTGAAGAAACAAATCCTAAGGAAGCGGATTGTCTGTTCCTTCCGGGAGGAATGCCTGGAACAAAGTATTTGGCAGCACATAAAGGATTAACAGAAGCACTTGTTGCAGCTTATGCCAATGGACAGCATCTTGCAGCAATCTGTGCCGCACCAAGTGTTTTAGGAAATCTGGGACTTTTAGAAGGAAAAGAAGCAACTTGTTATCCTGGATTTGAAGAAATGTTGAGAGGGGCTTCTTACACGAGAAAGGGTGTAGTGACAGATGGAAATATTACTACAGCAAGAGGGCTAGGATATGCGTTGGATCTGGGGCTGGAATTGATTTGTGTGCTTTTGGGAAAAGAAAAAGCGATAGAAGTAAAAGCAGCGATCCAGTATGATCAGGTCTGAGAGAGGCGGAATGGTATGATTTCAGGGTGTATATTTGATCTGGATGGAACTTTGGTGAATTCTACATATGCTTTACAGCGTTCTACCAACTTGACATTGGAGGAGTTTGATCTGTCTCCGATCTCTATAGAAGAAATTAAGAAAATTGTAGGGGATGGGTATAAAAAGCAAATGGAACGGGCACTTTTGTTACATGGAGAGGGTGCAATGCGTTTTTATGAGGTA
>CAJMNU010000122.1 GCA_905214855.1 uncultured bacterium
CACCTCCTAATTTGCACTTTCACTGACTATAAACAAAGCAGCATTTACTGCATTCGTTACTGCGGAAGAAGTTACTGTTGCTCCACTGATCGCATTGATCTGATCATCACCAGATGCTCCTCCACCTTTTACCAGAGTAAGCTGGGCAGCATTTTTTCCAGCAAACTGATCTTTAAACTCACTCTCAGATGCTTTCATACCAAGACCAGGTGTCTCATTCAAAGCAAGATAACCAATTCCTGTGATTTCTCCTTCTGCGGTAATACCAATAGAAATTGTCACCTCACCGCCATATCCTGCCTTAGAAGTGGAAGTTACCAGGTGACCGATCACATTTCCAGAGGCATCCTTTGCATCCAATACTTCATCAACTGTGACTTTTTCATATGCGGATAAATCTGTCTCTGCTGCTTTTTGTGTCAATTCTGTATTTTCTTCAAATGCTGTTGCATCCATAAAAACTTCCTGGTATGTTTTCAGTTTAGCCTCTTCCTGTCTTTGAGCAATGATCGTCTTAGTCACCTCATAAACACCACCAAGCAGTACTCCGGAGATCAGGGTAATCACAAACAAAATCAAGGCATCCTTCATAAATCCTAATTTTTTCATTTCTTACCCTCCTTTCCAAATGCTACAGGCATAGTTACACGTTCGATCAGCGGCACTAAAATATTGGAGAAGATAATAGCATAAGACACACCTTCTGCGGAACCGCCAAAGATACGGAAAATTCCAGTTAAAAGCCCAAGGAGGACACCATAAACATACTGTCCTTTTACCGTGATCGGACTGGTCACATAATCTGTTGCCATAAAGAACGCACCAAAGATCAGACCACCACCAAACAAATGAAAGATAATTTGCACTAAGTCCATGACCTCCAAAAATTGCAGCAAATACCAATGTTGTAATGATATAGGTAAGTGGAATCCGTAAACTAATTACTTTGCGGATCACCAGATATGCTGCACCGATCAAAAGAGCCGGAGCAGATACCTCACCGATCGTACCCGGAATCTTACCTAAAAACATTGCTGTCACATCCACTGAAAGACCTGCTTTCAGATCAGCCAAAGGAGTCGCACCAGATACTCCGTTTAAAGTAAAAGTCGTCATACGTCCGGCAAAAGAAATCAAAAGGAAACATCTAGCTGCCAATGCCGGGTTCATAAAGTTCTGTCCCAAACCGCCAAACAGCTGTTTTACCACAATAATTGCAAAAACAGATCCAATCATAGGAATCCAAAGCGGAACTTCCGGCGGCATATTTAAAGCAAGAATCATACCAGTTACAACCGCACTTCCATCCTGAATGGTGATTTTTTTCCCCATAAAAGATTCATATACAAATTCAGATAATACACAAGTCAGAACACTGACGATTAAGATCATCAACGCCTTCAGCCCAAACTGCCAGACACCATAAATAGAAGCAGGTACCATAGCGATCGCCACATCAAACATAATTCTGCTTGTTGTGTCTGCGTGTCTTACATGAGGAGATGATGATACATTCCATAATTTTGACATATTCTCTTACACCTCCTACTCTTTTGCTTTCTTTGC
Source organism: uncultured bacterium (assembly GCA_905214855.1). Classification (GTDB taxonomy): domain Bacteria; phylum Bacillota; class Clostridia; order Lachnospirales; family Lachnospiraceae; genus CAJMNU01. The sequence continues at coordinate 1,567 of CAJMNU010000122.1, forward strand.
CTGTGCAGCTGCTCTCGCTGCAAGCCTCATAGACTTAAATGCCTGTGTCAATGGTCTTCTCGCTGGACAGATAAAGGAACAGCATCCGCACTCACAGCACTCCATACCATTATATTTTACAAACAAGTCAATATCCCGACGCTCTGCCGCTTCCATAACCTTCTGTGGTACAATGTTTCCAGGACATACCTGTGCACAGCGACCACATCGGATACATGCAGATGGCTCCAGTTCTGCCACCTCATCCTTTGTCATGGCAAGAACTGCTGAAGTTGCTTTCATAACCGGCACATCCAAATTAAAAAGTGCCAGTCCCATCATAGGACCACCTGAAACTACTTTTGCTGGTTCTTCTTTAAATCCTCCAGCTGCCTCCACAAGTTCCCTGTAACAAATTCCTGTTGGAACTTTAAAGTTCTGTGGTTCTTTTATGGCATCTCCTGTCACAGTGATGATCTTTCTAATGGATGGCGTAGATTCACAGACTGCCATTTCAATTGCTATCATGGTATCCACATTGTTTACAACACAGCCTACATCTGCCGGAAGCATCGTAGAATTGATCTTTCTTCCTGTAATGGCATAGATCAGAGTACGCTCACCACCCTGTGGATATTTAGTCTTCAAAGGCACTACTTCAATATTCGCTTCGCCTTCTGTACATTTTTTCATAGAAGCAATTGCTTCAGGCTTATTATCCTCAATACCAATGACACCTTTTGCAGCTGGAAACAGCTTCAAAACCACTTTAAGCCCTTTAACAATGCGTTCTGGCTCTTCCAGCATCATACGGTAATCGGATGTCAGATATGGCTCACACTCTGCGCCATTGACAATGACATAGTCGATCTTACTGTCATCTTTTGGTGTCAATTTTACATGTGTTGGGAATCCGGCACCTCCCATTCCCACAATCCCTGCATTCTTGATCAGATTGCGGATTTCCTGCTTGGAAAGTTTCTCATAATCTCTCTCCTGTCCCATACCTTCCACACTCTCATAGAGATTGTCATTCTCCACAACCACAGAATTCACCATATTTCCGCTGACTGTCAAGCGTGGTTCTACTGCCTTTACTGTACCAGAAACAGAACTGATGACATTGGCAGAAACAAACCCTCCGGTTTCTCCCAAAAGCTGACCAACCAAAACACGATCACCCTTGGCAACAACTGGATTTGCCGGAGCACCAATATGCTGTGACATCGGAAATACCAGATCGCCCTTTGGCAGCAGTGTTGTTACTGGTTTGTCTTTGGACAGCTCTTTTCCTTCAAAGGGATGTACGCCGCCTTTAAATGTAGCCAAACCCATTTTCTCTACCCTCTTTCTTCTTTTTTCTTTTTTGTGAAATGATTGACAAAGCCCTAACGTAGACAGGGGGCTTTTGAAAGACGCAAACAACAATCTTCCAAAAACCCCTTTCAGACTTTTCATATGACGTTTTCTGCCAAACAAATGCAGTCCAGCAGAGCTTTTACCTACATGATCATGAGTATGCAGTTATATAGTCTCGTCATATGACATTATCAATCATAATCTGACAATTTTCACATTCTCATGATACCATAAAACTGTTTTCCACACAAGTTTTTCATTTCATGCAATTTTATGTTTTTTCAGCAGAACTTTATCACATTTTTCTCTGCTTAACAAATTTTGTCAAGCCAGCTCTTTCAAACCTGTATAAAGTTCATAGTATCTTCCCTTCATTGCAATCAGATCCTCATGATCTCCCCTCTCAATAATACTTCCATTCTCCAGAACCATAATGGCATTGGCATTGCGGACAGTAGAAAGTCTGTGGGCGATCACAAATGTTGTCCTATTTGCCATAAGACGATCCATTCCATGTTCGATATGCTTTTCTGTTCGTGTATCAACAGAACTGGTCGCTTCATCTAAAATCAAGATTGGCGCTTTGGAAATTGCTGCTCTCGCAATATTCAAAAGCTGTCTCTGACCTTGACTCAGGTTTGAGCCATCTCCCTCCAGCATAGTATCATATCCGTGTGGCAGACGACGTATAAAAGAATCTGCTGATGCAGTTTTTGCCGCTTGGATTACCTCCTCATCTGTAGCATCCATCCGACCATAACGGATATTTTCCATAACAGTTCCAGTAAACAGATGTGTATCCTGAAGTACCATAGCAATATTTTTCCTCAATTCATCTCTTTTGATCTTCTGGATATCCACTCCGTCAATAGTGATCTCTCCGGACTGTATATCATAAAAACGATTGATCAGATTTGTGATCGTGGTCTTTCCTGCTCCAGTTGATCCTACAAAGGCGATCTTCTGACCGGGCTTTGCATACAGACTGATATCTTTTAAGATTGTCTTTTCTGGCACATATCCAAAAGTAACATGATCCAGTTTTACATAGCCCTTCATCTGCTCCATGCTGACAGCATCTGCCGGATCTTCTTTCTCAGGTTCTGCATCCATCATTGCAAATACTCGCTCTGCTCCTGCAAGTGCAGAGAAAATGGTGCTGACCTGCATAGAAATCTCATTGATCGGTCTGGAGAATTGTCTGGAAAAATTCAAAAACACTGTCAAACCTCCCACATCAAATCCTCTCAGTACACACAAAAGACCACCAATACATGCTGTAAGAGAATAATTGACCTGACTCAGATTTCCCATAACTGGTCCCATAATACCACCAAAAAACTGTGCCTTGATCTGTTTATCTCTTAAATCATCATTCAAAATGGAAAATTCTTCCTCTGCAATATTCTCATGACAAAATACTTTGATAACCTTCTGCCCTGTAATCGTCTCTTCAATGTAACCATTCAAAGAACCTAGTGCTGACTGCTGTGCCGAAAAATATTTCTGGCTTCTGCTTGCCACAAAACCTCCAGCTTTCATCATAACAGGTACCATGATCACTGTCACAACAGTCAGCCATACATTTGTATATAACATCAGGAAAAATGTTCCTATTAAGCTCAATGCACCAGAAAGAAGCTGAACTAAGGTATTGCTCAGCATCTGTCCCACCATATCCACATCATTGGTGTAACGGCTCATCAGATCACCATTATTGTTGTTATCAAAAAAACGGACTGGCAATGCCTGCATTTTACAAAACAAGTCATTTCTCAGTTTCTGCAATGCACTCTGTGCTACTGTCAGCATAATTCTCGCCTGCATATAATTGGCAAATACACCAACACCATATACGACTGCCATCACCGCCAATGCTTTTGCCAGTCCTGCCGGATTTCCTCTGCTTCCATCTACTGGAACAATATATGTA
>CAJMNU010000123.1 GCA_905214855.1 uncultured bacterium
CTTCCAATCTAATTCACATGGACAGGAAATTTTTCCAGTCACTGCGCTCGCTGCTGCCACAGCCGGACTTGCCAGATATACTTCTGAATCCACATGTCCCATACGACCAACAAAATTTCGGTTTGTTGTAGAAATGCATCGCTCTCCTGCTGCCAGAATACCCATATATCCACCCAGACACGGTCCACAGGTTGGAGTACTTACTACTGCACCAGCCTCAATGAAAATCTCCAAAAGCCCTTCTTTCATTGCCTGCAAATAAATCGCCTGAGTTGCCGGAATAATGATACAGCGTACATTCTTTGCCACTTTTCTTCCTTTTAAAACTTTTGCAGCCATACGCATATCTTCCATGCGTCCATTGGTACAAGAACCGATCACTGCCTGATCTACCTTAATGTCTCCAAATGTACCGATTTCTTTGGTATTCTCTGGAAGATGCGGAAAAGCAACCGTTGGCTTTAATGCAGAAAGATCGATCACATATGTCTTCTCATATTCTGCATCTTCATCCGCCTCATATATAGTATATTCTCTCTTAGAATGTTCTTTCATATAGGCAATCGCCACATCGTCTACTGGAAAAATCCCATTCTTTCCACCTGCTTCAATTGCCATATTACAGATCGTAAAACGATCATCCATAGAAAGATACTGGATTCCTTCACCAGTAAACTCCATAGATTGATACAAAGCACCATCCACGCCGATCATACCAATAATATGTAAGATCACATCTTTTCCACTCACCCACTCAGCTGGTTTCCCCACCAGTTCAAATCGAAGAGCGGATGGAACTTTAAACCATGTCTTCCCAGTCGCCATCGCAGCCGCCATATCTGTACTTCCTACACCAGTAGAAAATGCTCCCAAAGCTCCATATGTACAAGTGTGAGAATCTGCTCCGATGATCGCATCTCCGGCAACCGTTAATCCCTGTTCTGGAAGAAGTGCATGTTCGATCCCCATGCGCCCTACATCAAAATAATTACTGATCTCATGTCTGCATGCAAAATCACGGCAGCACTTACAATTTTCAGCTGACTTAATATCTTTATTTGGGATAAAATGATCCATAACCAATGCAATCTTATCCTTATCAAAAACAGTCTGTTTATCTAATTTTTCCATCTCATGGATTGCCACTGGAGAGGTAATATCATTTCCAAGAACTAAGTCCAAATTTGCCTCGATCAGCTGTCCAGCCTCCACATGATCTAATCCTGCATGAGCAGCCAGAATCTTCTGGGTCATCGTCATTCCCATACCATTTCCTCCTGTTTCTTCTATCTTTTTTTCTCTCTCCTTATGGATGAGATACTATATTTATTATCTGATTTTTCTTGTTGTTTACATTTTATCATATCTTTTGGTATAATAGTAATACATATTACCTATATTTACTATGCATTTAGGTTATAAAAGAGTACCAAAAGGAGGTTCCTTATGGAACAAAATCTGTCTCAATATCGTATTTTTTATGAAGTAGCCAAGACAAGAAACATATCTCGTGCTGCAAAAGAACTGTTTATCAGTCAGCCTGCTATCAGCAAATCTATCAGTAAACTGGAGGACAATCTCGGGATTTCTCTCTTCACCCGAAATTCCAGAGGAGTACAGCTCACACAAGAAGGAGAACTTCTTTTTGAGCATACAAAGACTGCATTTGAAGCCCTGTCTTTAGGTGAACAGGAGCTAAAACGGATTCAGGAATTCAATATCGGTCATCTGCGTATTGGTGTCAGCAATACACTTTGCCGTTATGTTCTCCTTCCTTATCTAAAAAACTTTATCCACCAGTATCCCCATATTAAAATCACCATCCAAAGCCAGCCCACTGCCGAAACAATCTCCATGTTAGAGCAGCAAAAAATTGATATTGGTTTGATAGCCCGACCATCATCTTTAAAAGATCTTGCATTCCGTCCAGTCATGTCGATCCGTGATGTATTTGTTGCCACCCCACAGTATCTGGAAAATCTACATTTGCGTGAAGGCAAACAGATTCAGGTTCTTGAAACCTGCAATATGCTCCTCTTAGACCGAAATAATATCACTCGACGCTATATTGATACATATTTGCAGGAACAACACATTGAACCATCCAGTATATTAGAAGTAACTACTATGGATCTTCTGATCGAATTTGCAAAAATCGGTCTCGGAGTAGGCTGTGTCATTCGTGAATTTGTAAAAGAAGACCTTGCTCTTGGTCAGCTTATAGAACTTCCTCTGGATCATCCTATTACAAAACGTACGATTGGCTTTGCCTATAATGAAGCCAGTTCTTCCCGTGCACTCCGATCCTTTCTGGAATTTACGCAAGAAGGACAAAATATCAAACAACAGACCACTGCCCACCCTAAAAATGGAAAACAATAGGACAAAACACGCTGATATGATCTTGGCAGATTGCCCCAGATATATCAGCGTGTTTCTTTTTTCTGTTATTTCACAGAATATCATTTTATTTAGTTGTCGATCAATTTACCGCCATCATTCCAGCTATACAATTTACGCAGTTCTGCTCCAACTTTCTCTAACGGATGCTCTGCTTCACGTTTTCTCATTGCATTGAAATGCGGACAATTTGCCTGATTCTCTAACAGCCACTCTTTTGCAAAAGAACCATCCTGAATGTCTGCCAAGATCTGTTTCATTGCTTTCTTTGTCTCGTCTGTCACGATCTTCGGTCCTGTAATGTAATCGCCATATTCTGCTGTATTGGAGATAGAATATCTCATACCTGCAAAACCACTCTCATAGATCAGATCCACGATCAGCTTCATCTCATGAATACACTCAAAGTATGCATTCTCTGGAGCATATCCTGCTTCCACCAGAGTCTCAAATCCTGCTTTCATCAGAGCGGTCACACCACCACAAAGAACAGCCTGCTCACCAAACAGATCTGTTTCTGTCTCTACGCGGAATGTTGTCTCCAGAACACCTGCTCTTGCTCCACCGATTGCAAGTGCATATGCAAGTGCCATATCTTTTGCCTTTCCGGTTGCATCCTGATGTACAGCAACCAGACATGGAGTTCCTCTTCCTCTCTGGTATTCACTTCTTACAGTATGTCCCGGTGCCTTTGGAGCAATCATGGTAACATCAATATCCTTAGGTGGTACGATCTGACCAAAATGAATTGCAAATCCATGTGCGAACATCAACATCATACCTGGTCTTAAATTTGGCTCGATGGACTCTTTATACATCTTTGCCTGTTTTTCATCATTGATCAGGATCATAACGATGTCTGCTTTTTTGGTTGCCTCTGCTGCTGTATATACCTCAAATCCTGCTGCCTCTGCTTTCGCCCAGGATCTGCTTCCCTCATACAAACCAATGACAACATGGCATCCAGACTCCTTTAAGTTTAATGCATGTGCATGTCCCTGACTGCCATATCCGATCACTGCGATGGTTTTTCCCTCAAGCAGAGCCAGATTACAGTCTTCCTGATAATAGATCTTAGCCATTTGACTTTCCTCCTCTTTTTCACAACATATCATATCACATAAATTATGTAAGTATATATCTGGTCAGGGCAGCGGACAGCTCTCTGTCTGCCTCAATCTCCTCTGTTCCCGTTATCATTATGGCAGATAGCGAATATCATCCGCCCCTCTGGAAAGACCTGTAAGACCTGTTCTAGCCAATTCTAAGATCTCATAGTCCTCCAGCAGATTGATCAATGCATCCAGTTTAGACTGGTCTCCCGTCAACATGACTGTCAGAGAGTCTTTTCCTACGTCTACAATCGTTGCACGGAAAATCTGTGCGATTGCATTGATCGCCTGACGCTGGCTGGAATCTGCCTTCACTTTTACAAGGATCAGTTCACGATATACGGAATGTCCTGCACGCAGTTCTTTGATATCACGCACATCTTCCAGCTTTCTCAACTGCTTCTCAATCTGTTCCAAAATCACTTCATCACCATAGGAAACTACGGTCATACGAGAATATCTCTCATCAGCCGTCACACCTACTGTCAAACTCTCGATATTATATCCACGCCGGCTAAAAAGACCAGCTACTCGGCTCAATACACCAGCCGTATTGTCTACTAATAAAGAAAGAACAATTCTGCTCATCATTACCCCACTTTCCTATGTCATTTGTTTCATACATCATAGCAATGAAATCTTTGTTTGTCAATTGCATAAAAGGAATACATTTTATAACTTCAGGTTATGTTTTAGAATATTTTAGTACACTTTCGGTACATCAATATGCGATCACTTCATGACCATCCTCTGTCACAAGAACCTGGATCTCCCACTGTGCAGATGGCTTTCCATCTTCTGTATATACAGTCCATCCATTTTCCTCATCTGTATAAATATCAGCGACTCCCATATTGATCATAGGTTCAATAGTAAACATCATACCGGGAACTAACAGCATGTCTGTCCCCTTTGTACTCAGATAACTTACCCATGGATCTTCATGGAACTGAAGCCCCACTCCATGTCCTCCAATCTCTCTGACAATGGAATATCCATTTTCTTTTGCATGATCTTGGATCACCTGACCAATATCACCTAAGAATCCCCATGGCTTTACCTGTTCCAATCCCAGATCCACACATTCCTTTACAACCTCAACCAGTTTCTTTTTTTCAGGACTCACATTTCCGATACAAAACATACGGGAAGAATCAGAAAAATATCCATGATAAATAGTGGAAACATCCACATTGATGATATCTCCCTCTTTCAAAATATCCTTAGAGGAAGGAATGCCATGACA
>CAJMNU010000124.1 GCA_905214855.1 uncultured bacterium
GTCCTTCAGGTAGTCAATGCGATCAAATTTTCAAGAGCTGGACTTTTAGAAGAAGGGAAACCACTTGCCAGCCTTTTGTTTGTTGGACCTACCGGTGTTGGAAAGACAGAAGTGGCAAAGACACTGGCGCGGGAACTGGGGATCAAGCTGATCCGTTTTGATATGAGTGAATATGAGGAAAAACATACAGTAGCCAAATTGATCGGTTCTCCGGCTGGTTATGTGGGATATGAAGAGGGAGGGCTTTTGACAGAGGAAGTGCGGAAAAATCCTCATGCAGTCCTTCTTTTAGATGAGATTGAAAAGGCACATCCAGATATCTATCACATCTTGCTTCAGGTAATGGATTATGCGACTTTGACAGATAATCAGGGAAGAAAGGCAGATTTTAGGAATATTGTGCTGATCATGACTTCCAATGCCGGAGCAAGTGAGATTGGAAAAGAAAAGATTGGATTTGGAGACAGAGTGGTGCGTTCGGATGTGGTGATGGATGAGGTGAAAAGAACATTTCAGCCAGAATTTCGCAACCGTTTGACGAAAATTGTTGTCTTTCATGGTATGGATGAAGAGATGGCACATAAAATTGCAGAAAAGAAATTGCATGAGCTGTCAGAAAAACTCTCAAAGCAACAGATTCATTTCAAGATTTCAGAGGAAGCGATCGCATATCTTCAGCAAAAGGGAATCAGTAAGGAGTATGGTGCAAGAGAGATTGAGCGTGTGATTCATGCAGAAGTGAAACCACTTTTGGTAGATGAGATCTTATTTGGAAAGCTGAAAAAGGGAGGAGTCTGCCATCTAAATATGGAAGATGGGCATCTTAGCATCAGTTTTGATGGGAAAGAAAAGAAAAAATAAAGGAGAGGCAGGCAAGTAAAGGTATCATGTAGCATAAAAAATAAGATAGAAATCGGATTAAAATATAAAATCAGAAATAAAATAGATAAAATGTAGAATCATACATAGAGAAGAGGAAAAGAGAAATGCGCTTATATATCATACGTCATGGGGAGACAAATTGGAATGTAGAGGGACGTTTACAGGGGCAGGCAGATACAGAACTGAATGAAAATGGGACTCATCTTGCAGAAGTAACAGCAAAAGCTATGAGAGAGATTCCATTGGATCTGGGCATTACAAGCCCCTTAAAGAGAGCATATCGTACAGCCGAAATTGTGTTGGGGGACAGAAAAGTTCCGTTGATAGAAGATAAGAGGATTTCGGAGATCGATTTTGGCTGTTGGGAAGGTTTGGGATGCAGAAAGAGCAATTTTGAGCTTCCGACAGACCATTTTGATGATTTTTATCTGCATCCGTTGGAGTTTCAGGGAGCAGAAGATGGAGAGACGATCTTACAGGTATGTGAGAGAACCGCAGATTTTTTGAAGGATCTGATCGCAAATCCAGAATATCAGAATAAAAATATTTTGATTGCCAGCCATGGCTGTGCGATCAGAGCACTATTACATAGTATTTATGAAGATAAAACGGATTTTTGGCATGGACGGGTTCCGGCAAACTGTGCAGTGAATATCGTGGACGTTGTTGATGGAAAACCTGTCTTGGTTGAGGAAGACAAGATTTATTACAGCAAAGAGGATTGTGTGGATCTGTATGCCATAGAAAAATAATCCAAAGAGAAAAATAAGGGAGAAGTTGTAATGTGTACTAGATATTTCAGAACAGAAAAATCAGACGAACACCTTACTTCTTGGGCTGTAGTTGATCCGGTCATGAGGATGAAATTAGAGGAAAACAGGGGAGAAGTACGACCTACGGATTTTGCACCAGTGGTCTGTATAAGCCAGAGAGGAACGCTTTTTCTGCAATGGCAGAAATGGGGATTTATAGATGACAGCATGGAAGGATGGATGGTCTTGAATGCCAGAGCAGAAGGCGTTCTGGAAAACAGGATGTTTATGCATTGTATGGAAAATGGACGCTGCCTGATTCCGGCAGCTGGTTTTTATGAATGGAATGCAAGAAAGGAGCGCTATGTATTTACTCCAAACCGTGCTAAAAATCTCTGGATGGCGGGACTGTACCGTTGGTCTGAGGACACCTATCAATTTGTAGTGCTGACAACTGCTGCGAATGAGTCTATGGGCGGGATTCATGATAGAATGCCTCTTATTTTAGGGGAGAGGGAAGCAGTACACTGGTTGATAGACCCCAAGAAGGCAAAAAGATTATTGAGAAAAGTACCTGCAAAGCTGTGTAGGGAGGCGGAATATGAGCAGCAGGTTCTTCCATTTTTAATGGAATCGTCAACAGGACAGAAGAGCAATACATCAATGTAAAGTATGGAAAATAGTATGCAACCCAAATTTTTGATATATATTTAGATTAATAAAACTAATAATACATATAAGATATATTAATTTTACTAATTTGTAAATTTTGTGTTATGATGTAAGAGAATAAAAAGTACGATGGAACTTTTTGGCTGGGGAACTCGCACAGAATGGAGGATATAATGAGCGTCAGACGAATTTTTGTTGAAAAAAAGCCGGACTTTGCTGTAAAAGCCCACGAGTTGTCAGAGGAGATTAAGAATTATTTGGGAATCCAGACCGTAACAGGAGTTAGGGTGTTGATCCGCTATGATATTGAAAACCTGTCAGAGGAAACTTACTGTGCTGCATTAGGAACTATTTTTTCTGAGCCGCCGGTAGATAATGTATATGAGGAAACTTTCCCGATGGAAGAGGGAGATACGGTATTTTCTGTTGAGTACCTGCCGGGTCAGTTTGACCAGAGAGCGGATTCTGCGGAACAGTGTGTAAAACTTCTGAAGGAGACAGAGGAACCGGTGATCAAGACTGCAACAACCTATGTGATCTCTGGAAAACTGGAGGAAGAAGAGAAGAAGGCAATCCAGTCTTTCTGTATCAATCCTGTGGATTCCAGAGAAGCTGGTGAGAAGAAGCCAGAGACATTGGTAACGGTATTTGATACACCAGAAGATGTTAAGATTTTTGAGGGATTTGCGGATGCAAGTGAAGAAGATTTAAAGGAATTGTATGCTTCTTTAAATCTTGCTATGACATTTAAGGATTTCCAGCATATCCAGAATTATTATAAGAATGAGGAGAAGAGAGATCCGTCCGTGACAGAGATCCGTGTGTTGGATACTTACTGGTCTGACCATTGCCGTCACACAACATTCTCCACAGAGTTAAAGAATGTAACCTTTACAGAGGGAGATTATAAAGAACCGATCCAGAAGACATATGAGAACTATCTGGCTGACAGAGAGGTGATCTATAAAGGTCGTGACGATAAGTTTGTGTGTCTGATGGATTTAGCTTTAATGGCAATGAAAAAACTGCGTGCAGAAGGCAAGCTGGAGGATATGGAGATTTCAGATGAGATCAATGCCTGCAGTATCGTTGTACCGGTTGAGATTGATGGAGTGACAGAAGAGTGGCTGGTAAACTTTAAGAACGAGACACATAACCATCCGACAGAGATCGAGCCATTTGGTGGTGCTGCAACCTGCCTTGGCGGTGCGATTCGTGATCCGCTTTCTGGACGTACTTATGTATATCAGGCAATGCGTGTGACAGGTGCGGCAGATCCTACAAAACCGCTGTCTGAGACATTACATGGCAAGCTGCCTCAGAGAAAGATCGTAACAGAGGCTGCACATGGATATAGTTCTTATGGAAACCAGATTGGTCTTGCTACCGGTTATGTAAAAGAAATTTATCATCCGGGATATGCGGCAAAGAGAATGGAGATTGGTGCGGTTATGGGTGCTGCTCCGAGAAAAGATGTGATCCGTGAGACCTCTGATCCGGGCGATATCATTATCTTGTTGGGCGGACGTACTGGACGTGATGGTATTGGTGGAGCAACCGGTTCTTCTAAGGTGCATACAGAGGAATCCATTGAAGTCTGTGGTGCTGAGGTACAGAAAGGAAATGCACCTACAGAGCGTAAGATCCAGCGTATGTTCCGCCGGGAAGAAGTGAGCTGCCTGATCAAGAAATGTAACGATTTCGGCGCTGGCGGTGTGTCTGTAGCCATCGGAGAGCTGGCAGCAGGTCTGCAGGTGAATCTGGACAAGGTTCCGAAAAAATATGCAGGTCTGGATGGAACAGAAATTGCTATTTCGGAGTCTCAGGAGCGTATGGCTGTTGTGGTAGACCCGAAAGATGTAGATGAATTTATGAAATATGCCAACGAAGAGAATCTGGAGGCAGTAGTTGTAGCTCAGGTGACAGAAGAGCCTCGTCTGGTTTTGAAATGGAGAGATAAGGAAATTGTGAATATTTCCCGCGCTTTCCTGGATACTAACGGAGCGCATCAGGAGACAGAAGTTCAGGTAGATATTCCGAATAAAGAGGGAAATACACTGGAACGTCCTGCCGAAGCGCCGGAAGATACGAAAAAACAGTGGTTGGATATGCTGGCTGATCTGAATACCTGTTCTCAGAAAGGTCTTGTGGAGATGTTTGACGGTTCCCTCGGAGCCGGAAGCGTATTCATGCCTCACGGTGGAAAATATCAGATGACAGAGACTCAGGCAATGGTGGCAAAAGTTCCTGTTATGAATGGAAAAACAGATACTGTTACTATGATGAGTTATGGATTTGATCCGTATGTTTCCAGCTGGAGCCCGTACCATGGAGCTGTCTATGCAGTAGTAGAATCTGTAGCCCGTATCGTGGCAAATGGCGGCGATTATTCTAAGATTCGTTTTACTTTCCAGGAATATTTCCGGCGTATGACAGAAGAT
>CAJMNU010000125.1 GCA_905214855.1 uncultured bacterium
CTGAATTGTATTCCCACACACGACCAGACACTCTTTCTGTATCCGTTCCATCACTTCCTGCATCACTCTTTTCAGTACTCCTGCTTTTTTTAGATATTCTACAGCTTCCTCAGAGGTATTGGCACTTTCTATCTGTTTTCTTACATACTGATACTGCTCTGATCCTATCTCATTTTTCACAGCATCCAATGCACAGAGAAATCCCTCTGTTCTTCGATCTCCATATTTAGAATGTGTGTTCATCACACCCAAGGATACTTTGATACATTTTCCAATATGACCGATCAGCAGGACACCCAAAAAACCTTCTTCTGTCGCTTTTTTAATAGAATCTCCTATAAAATTACTGCATTTAACTGATTGTTCCAGTGTCAGCCCCAAATCTTCCTGAATAAAACGCTCTCCATAATTGCCTGGAGTCAAAATGATAAAACGCTCTCCCTGCACTGCCTGCATATGCAATTCCAGATCTATCGTTGCCTGTAGAGCAGCCTCACTCATCGGCTCTACCACCCCACTGCTTCCAAGGACAGAGATCCCTCCCTCAATACCAAGATGAGGATTGAATGTTTGATCTGCCAGTTCTTTTCCTTTTGGAATCATAATTTCAAGGATCAATTCCATTCTGTTTTCTTTTGTACTATTTTCATCTATATTGGTGTTATCCCATTTTCTGCCTTGTCTGTCCTCTGTCCCTTTACACTCCTTTAGACTATCCTTTGCTGCCTGAAAGATCATTTTTCTTGGGACAGGATTGATCGCTGCATGATCCAAAGGGCAAGACAAACCTTTTTTTGTCACCCTGCCAATCCCATCGCCCCCAAGAATCCCAATCCAGAGATTTTGATCCTGTTCTTCATAACCATGCTGCATTACCTGCATTTTTTTTTGCTCAAAATTTATTTCTTCTGTATCTTTTATATAAACAGCAGCTCCTACCCAAGTACCATTGGTGACATCTGGATCATCTCCCGCATCCTTTATAACACCGCACCTAGCGTATCCTCTTGCCCGATATCTGTCTTTTATCTCCATACGTGCCATCACTCCAGCTGGTGTCATAATCTCACACACCTCTGGGATCTTTGAGGCAAACAGACCTTTCACTGCTGCACGAACAGCCACAGCAGCGCAAGTTCCCGTTGTAAAACCACTCCTTAATTTTCTCAATTCACCTTTTTCCTTCTGTATCTGCTCCATTCTGCTGCTGTAACTCCTGTGCTTTCTTTTTGTTCATCCTATTCATTTCACGTTTTCTTTTTGTCATAAGTCCACCGATTCTGCCACTCTCTTTTGCTGTCAGACTCCTCCATCCTTCTAACAGGACTTTCTCATCCAGCCCTAACTCTTTTGCAATCTCAAATTTCAGTGCATCCTCTGGTTTCATATGTTCTGGGTCAAATGTTTCTTTTTTCTTTTTGGGCATCGTTCTACTCCTTTCAAACACTCTTACTATCTATTTTGTTTACCATAGGAGTATCCCCCATTTTTTCTTATCTATTCCTTATTTCTGATAACGTTTTTCTACTCCACGTATCCTGAAAAAATAACTCCAGATCAAGATCACATCAGCCCCGATCCATGCCAGGATCTCTGCATAAAAAATACCTTCTTCTCCCATAAGCGCTGGCAGCAGTATCGCACTGCCCGTTCTCATCACAAACTCTGCAACTCCTGACATCATAGGAAGCATGGTATCTCCCATTCCCTGCAAAGAGGCTCTGAGCACATGCAGGATATAAAGAACTGGAAGGCATACACTCATAATCGCCAAATAATGAAATGCAATCTGCATTGTCGCATCAAATTCTTCTGGTGTTCCAGATATAAAACATCCTAAGATCCCTTTCCCAAATAACAGCATCACTACTGTAATGGCAAAAGCAGTCAAAACAGCGATGATCATTGCATTTCTTACTCCATGACGTATACGTTTTATTTTACCTGCACCAAGATTTTGTCCTACATAAGTGACCATCGCATAACCATATGATGTTGCTGCAATTTCCAAAATTCCATACAATTTATTGGTCGCTGTAAAGCCTGCTATAAACAAAACTCCAAAACCATTCACAACAAACTGCACGATCATACCACCCACTGCAATGATCGCATTCTGAAATGCCATAGGTGCACCCAGAGACAATAATTTTTTGCAGATAACTCCATCTGCATGAAAATCCTCTTTCTCAAAAGAAAAAATCGTAATTTTTCGGATAGCAGAAAAACAGTAGAGACTGGAACACAATTGTGCGATCACAGTTGCTGCTGCTGCACCAGCAATTCCCCAATGAAAGACTAACACAAATAAAAGATCCAAGGCAATGTTAATAAAAGAAGCTACTACCATAGCATAAAGTGGTGTTTTTCCATCTCCCAATGCCCTAAGAATAGAGGCAAGCACATTGTATGCCATGACAACTGGAATTCCTAAAAACATGACCCTTAAATACAAAAGACTCATTCCCATGATCTCTTCTGGTGTCTGCAAGATCTCCAAAACAGGAAGTGCGATACTCTGTGTCACGATCAGGAACAAAATAGATGCCGCTGCCGATAAAATGACAGAACTTCCTATCACCTTCTGAAGTTGTTTTATATTACCTGCACCAAATTCCTGTGCCATTAAAATAGCAAATCCTTGTGAAATTCCTTGTATACTGCCCAGAACCATCCAATTCAGCCAGTCCGCTGCACCAAGTGCTGCCAATGCCTGTACTCCCAGCGCCTGACCGACGATCATGGTATCTACAACGGTATACATCTGTTGAAAAATATTGCCAAACATCAATGGCAATGCAAAGAAAAAAATAATTTTAGCTGAATTTCCCTCCGTCATTATGCGAATCTTAGACATCTCTTTTTTCTCCTACTCTCTCCAATTCTTTCGTTAAAATAGGCGCACGGCATTTCTCTGCCGCACGCCCATTCCCTTTAAAAATACTTCCGGCTTCCCCACAGATTACTTTTCTTTAAGTCCAAATATTCATTATACGCTTTCTCTAAGATCTGTTTCTCATTTGAAAATTTTAACAAATGATACGCCTCATAAAACTTGTAGTACCCGGAATCCATAAAGTACTCTTCCCGCTGTGGTTTGCTATAGTAGCTGTCAGCCATCATCAGATACCAGTGTACATCTTTCTCCACCGTATCCTGCGGTGTATTAAAAGAATACTGGCTTTTCCCAATATATTTGATGATGGATGCCGATACACCCGTCTCCTCCTTCACTTCCCTGAGTGCTGTCTCCTTATATTCTTCTCCAGCCTCTACTGTTCCCTTCGGCAAAACCCAGCCTTCATACTTATTTTTATAATTCTTATATAAGACTAGGATCTTACCCCGAAAAATAACCACACCCCCGCAGCTCGTTGCCTCAATCATTGCAATCCCTCCTGACTCAAAAATACAGAAAAACACGTTTCTATATCTTTCTGGTGTGTCACACAGACTTTTAAGTAGTATACCTCTTTTTTTTTTATTATGCAAGCATTCTTATTTTTGATCCTCCCCCTTTACATGCCTTATTTTTGCCAATTTTCTATCTTTATTTTTTGCTTACTTTTTTGTATATCCACCTTTTCCTTTTAACCTGAATGTGCTATTCTAATACAAAAGCTGTGAAAGAGAAAGTCCGTTCTCTCTCCACATCAAGCTGTAAGAGAATCCAAAATAACAGAAAGGGGTTTTATTTATGAAAAAAGCACGTATCATCACAGACAAGTATTTCATCACAGGCAAAGTAGACAAACGTCTCTATGGTTCTTTTATCGAACATCTCGGACGTGCTGTTTATGAAGGCATCTATCAGCCAGAAAGCCCATTTGCGGACGAACAGGGATTTCGCAAGGATACTCTAAATCTGATTCAGGAATTGCAAGTTCCACTTATCCGTTATCCCGGCGGCAATTTTGTTTCCGGCTATTTTTGGGAAGACGGGATTGGTCCAAAAGAAAACCGACCTGTAAAGCCTGAACTTGCATGGCATGTCCTTGAAACCAATGCATTTGGTTTAAATGAGTTTGCTGACTGGTCTAAAAAAGCCGGTTCTGATATTATGATGGCAGTCAACCTTGGTACACGCGGAATGGAAGATGCCAGAAATATTCTGGAATACTGCAATTTTCCAAAGGGTACTTATTACAGTGATCTGAGACGGAAACATGGATACGAATCTGCACATGATATCAAACTCTGGTGTCTTGGCAATGAGATGGATGGTCCTTGGCAGATGGGACACAAAACAGCATCAGAATATGGTCGTCTCGCTGCCGAAACCGGTCATCTGATGAAAGAACTGGACCCTTCTATTGAACTTGTCGCATGTGGCAGCTCCAGCGCCCAAATGCCTACATTTGGAGATTGGGAAGCGTCTGTACTGGAAGAAGCATATGATGAGGTGGATTATCTGTCTTTACATATGTATTTTGATAATGCAGAGAATAATACACCTGAATTTCTTGCCAAAAACCATGTAATGGATCAGTTTATTTCTACTGTTGTCTCTATCTGTGATTATGTCAAAGGCAAAAAACACAGCAAAAAACAGATCCATCTTTCTTTTGATGAATGGAATGTGTGGTACCATTCTAAAGAAGCAGATCGTAAACTCACCAGATGGACACAGGCACCTCACCAGCTAGAAGATGTTTATAATTTTGAAGATGCCCTGCTGGTTGGAAGTCTTCTCATCACACTGTTAAAACATTGCGATCGTGTAAAGATCGCCTGCCTTGCACA
>CAJMNU010000126.1 GCA_905214855.1 uncultured bacterium
CGATCGAGATGGAGGCAGAGGGAATCTACCTTGCAAAAGCAATTGATGGTGTTTATGACAGTGATCCAAAGATCAATCCAAATGCTAAAAAATATGATACAATCAGTATTCAGGAAGTAATTGACAAACAGCTGGCAGTGATCGACCTGACTGCATCCATTATGTGTATGGAAAATAAAGTTCCGATGGCAGTATTTAGTCTGAACGAACCAGATGGCATTGCAAACGCAATGCAGGGAAAAATAAACGGTACAATTGTAACCGCTGAATAGAGGAGGACATTATGCAGGAAAATTTAAAATTATATGAGGACAAGATGACAAAGACACTGGAAGTGCTGCAGGAGGAGTTTGGTGCGATCCGTGCAGGGCGTGCCAATCCACATGTTTTGGATAAGATCAAAGTAGACTATTATGGAACACCTACACCGCTTCAGCAGGTAGGAAACGTGTCTGTACCAGAGCCACGTATGCTGATGATCCAGCCATGGGACAAATCTCTGATCAAAGCGATTGAGAAAGCCATTTTGACTTCTGAGCTTGGCATCAACCCAAATAACGATGGTTCTGTGATCCGTTTGATCTTTCCAGAGATGACAGAGGAACGAAGAAAAGAACTGGCAAAGGATGTAAAGAAGAAAGGCGAGGCTGCGAAGGTGGCAATCCGCAATGTCAGAAGAGATGCCAATGACGCTTTCAAAAAGATGGAAAAGTCAGATGAGATTTCTGAGGATGAGAAGGATGAGATGATCGATAAGATCCAGAAACTGACTGATAAGATGGTAGAAAAGGTGGATAAGGCTGTCGAGGCAAAGACAAAAGAGATTATGACCGTATAAAAGGCAGAGCCATAAAAATTCGTAAAATAGAATTTTTAGAATGGCGATGACAGAGGGTGCTGTAAAAGAGCGAGTCTCCTGTACCAACAGTATGCAGAATTCATGCAAAAACAGGTTCGGCAGGAAAAGTTTGATTTACAGCACCCCCATTTTTACGCATTTTGATTGTGATTTTTGAAAACACGATATATGGGAAAGTTCAATTTACGGGAGGGAAAATATGAACGAAAATCTTGTAATTCCAAAGCATGTGGCAATCATTTTGGATGGAAATGGAAGATGGGCAAAAAAGAGAGGTCTTCCAAGGACAATGGGGCATAAACAGGGATGTTGCTGTGGAGAAGACAGTAGAAGACGCAGCGAGAATGGGGATCTCTTATTTGACTGTGTACGGTTTTTCCACTGAAAACTGGAAGAGACCACAGGATGAAGTGGGAGCATTGATGCAGTTGTTCCGATATTATATGGTACGTCTTTTGAAGATTGCAAAAGAGAATAATGTCAGAGTCCGTATGATAGGGGACAGAAATCGCTTTGCGAAGGATATCATAGAGGGAATCAACCGTCTGGAGAGTGAAACCAAAAACAATACAGGGCTGACTTTTGTGATTGCAGTCAATTATGGCGGAAGAGATGAAATACGTCGTGCTGCGATCCAGCTTGCAAAAGATGTAAAGGACGGAAAGGTGGATGCAGATGCTGTGACAGAGGATGTGTTCGCTTCTTATCTTGATACATCCGACATTCCAGATCCGGAACTTCTGATCCGAACCAGTGGAGAACTGCGACTTTCCAATTATCTGTTGTGGCAGCTTGCATATTCAGAATTCTATATTTCTGATTGTTTGTGGCCAGATTTCAATAAAGAGGAATTGATCAAAGCTATTGAAGCGTACAATAAGAGAGAACGTCGTTTTGGAGGAGTGAAGTAACAAAAGAAGAAGGAAAAGGAGGGAACCGTATGTTTACGAAGAGATTGATCAGTGGGATTGTGCTGGTAATCTTATCCTTGATCGTAGTCATTCAGGGAGGCGGTATACTTTTTACAGTATCGGGTATGATTTCTCTCATAGGACTTTTTGAACTGTATCGTGTGATGGGAATGGAAAAAGACCTGCCTGGAATCATTGGGTATATTGCTGCAATTGCCTACTATGGGATCTTATGGTTTCATGGAGAACAATATGAGATGTTGATGGCGATTGGTACTCTGATGGTTTTGATGACACTGTATGTCTGTACATTTCCTAAATATAAGACAGAACAGATCACGGTTGCATTTTTCGGTGTTTTTTATGTGGCAGTGATGTTTTCTTATTTATATCAGGTGAGAGTGATGGAAGACGGAGCACATCTGGTGTGGTTGATCTATTTGAGCTCATGGGGATGTGATACCTGTGCATATTGTGTTGGAATGTTGTTTGGAAAACATAAGATGGCACCTGTACTTAGCCCTAAAAAATCTATTGAAGGGGCAGTGGGAGGAACATTGGGAGCTGCTCTTTTAGGTTTTCTCTATGCACTTGTGTTTGGAGGACAGATGAAGGAAGTGACCAATCCACAGCTTGCCTGTGCACTTGCCTGTGGTATTGCTGCCATTATTTCACAGATTGGGGATCTGGCTGCATCAGCGATCAAGAGAAATCATGGGATTAAAGATTATGGGAAATTGATCCCTGGGCATGGCGGTATTCTGGACAGATTTGACAGCATGATCTTTACAGCACCAGCTATTTATTTTGCTATTACTTTTTTGGGATAAGAAAAAGGTAAAAATACGAAAAGTTGTCAATGGGAAGAAAAAAGAAAGAAGGAATAGGAATGAAAAGGATTGCAGTACTGGGATCTACCGGTTCTATTGGTACACAGACTTTGGAGGTGGTGGAATCCAATGGCGATATAGAGATTACGGCATTGGCTGCTGGCAGCAATATTGTATTACTGGAAGAGCAGATACGAAAATTTCATCCTAAATTGGTATGTGTCTGGGATCAGGAAAAAGCAAAGGAACTGAAGATCAAAGTAAAAGATTGTCCTGTGAAAGTGGTTTCTGGTATGGAAGGTCTGCTGGAAGCAGCGACAGAGCCAGAAGCAGAGTGTGTTGTAACTGCGGTTGTGGGTATGATAGGAATTCGCCCGACTATTGCAGCTATGGAAGCGGGAAAAGATATTGCACTGGCAAACAAAGAAACTCTGGTGACAGCGGGACATCTGATCATGCCATTAGCGAAAAAAAGGGGAGTGCGTATCCTCCCTGTAGACAGTGAACATAGTGCTATTTTCCAGTGCTTAAATGGGGAAAAGAAAAATCAGATTGATAAAATCCTTCTTACTGCATCCGGAGGACCATTCCGTGGCTGGACAAAGGAACAGATGGCTCATGTCACATTGGAAGATGCATTAAAGCATCCCAACTGGGCTATGGGAAAGAAGATTACTATAGATAGCTCTACTATGGTCAACAAAGGGTTGGAGGTGATGGAGGCAAAGTGGCTGTTTGATGTTAGGATGGATCAGGTTCAGGTGGTAGTTCAGCCTAAGAGTGTGATCCATTCCATGGTACAATTTGTGGATGGAGCTGTGATGGCACAACTTGGAACACCAGATATGAAACTTCCGATCCAATATGCCTTATATTATCCGGACAGGAGAGAGTTGGGCGGTGACAGACTGGATTTTGCAGCAATGAAAACAATTCAGTTTGAAGCGCCGGATCTTATCAATTTCCCAGGTCTGGCTATGGCCTATGAAGCAGGAAATGCAGGTGGAAGTGTTCCGACTGTATTTAATGCTGCGAATGAATTTGCAGTTGGAAAATTTTTGAGCCGACAGATTTCTTATCTTGAAATTCCGGAAATGATCGCATCAGCCATGGAACACCATACCAAAATAGAGAATCCAGATCTGATGCAGATTTTGGAAACAGAAAAGGAAACCTATGAATGGTTAGAAAGCAGGTGGAAGTTTGCTTAATATTTTAGCAGTCATTCTAGTTTTTGGAGGAATTGTCCTGATCCATGAATTTGGTCATTTCCTGTTTGCGAAGCTAAATGGGATTGGAGTGGTAGAATTTGCAATTGGTATGGGACCAACTCTTTTTTCCATAAAGAAAGGCGAAACCAAATATTCTGTCAAATTACTGCCGATTGGTGGTTTTTGTATGATGGTGGGAGAGGATCAGAATGATCAAAGTGAGAATTCATTTAGCAAAAAATCCGTTTGGGCAAGAATGTCGGTTGTATTAGCTGGACCAATCTTTAACTTTTTGCTGGCTTTTTTGCTGGCTATGATCCTTGTAGCGAATCTTGGGTATGATTCACCGAGACTGACAGGAGTGACAGAAGGATATTCTGCAGCAGAACAGGGAATGCAGGAAGGCGATGTGATCACAAAGATCAATAATCAATCGATCAGACTGTACAGGGATGTCACAATGTATCTATATTTTCATCCACAGGAAGCGTTGGATGTAGAGTATATGAGAAATGGTACAATTCATGAAGCACACCTGACACCAAAGTATTCAGAGGAGACTGGATCATACCGACTGGGTATTGTAGTGAGCGGAGTTCGTACACCAGCAAAAAATGTGTTTGAAATAGTGAGATATGGTGCATATGAAGTACGTTTTTGGATTCAAAATGTCGTCCAGAGTCTGCTTTATGCATTGCGTGGTCAGGTCAGCAGCGAAGAGATCGGAGGACCAGTCCGTATCGTGGGAATGATCGGCAGTACAGTACAGGAGAGCAAAAGTTATGGCTGGGAAGTGATGCTTTTAAGTCTGGCAAATATCAGTGTACTGCTCAGTGCAAATCTTGGTGTCATGAATCTTTTGCCGATTCCGGCTCTGGATGGAGGAAGATTCTTATTCA
>CAJMNU010000127.1 GCA_905214855.1 uncultured bacterium
GGGCAGCTGCAAATGCCAAAGGAGGAATCACTGCGGTTGACCCCAATGTAGTTCCAACAATATAGCGGGTGAGCGGGAGTACTACGATCATCAAGATCAAAAATGGCACAGAACGCAAAAGATTGATCACAAGTCCCAAAATTCCCTGAAATCTTGGCATTGGCTTAATGCCTCCCTTATCAGTTACGACCAGTAAAATTCCCAATGGAATTCCAATAATATATGCGATTAGAGAAGATATCAATGTCATATATAAACTTTCTCCAATCCCCAAAAGAATCATCTGGATTGTTGTTGCATCAAATGTCATCTCGTTTTACCTCCTCATATGGTATTTTTGCTGTCTGAAGATAACGCAGTACTTTTGCAGCATCGTCCGCATTATCAGGAACTTGAATGATCATCTGTCCTACTGCTGTACCATGTATATCTTTTGTTGCCGCATACATAATGTTGACTGGAACCTTTGACGCCAGAACCAGATTAGAAATAACCGGTTCATTGGAAGAAATCCCATCAAAAAGGATTCTGTACATTTTTTCCTTCCCAAAATTTACATTCTGTACTGCATCACCCAAAATTAGCTGTCGACCAATCTTAGACTTAGGTTCTGAAAAGATTTCAGATACTTTTCCGACCTCTGCGATCTGACTCTTATCAATGATCGCAACCCGATCACAAATAGATTCGATCACTGCCATCTCATGTGTGATAACGATAACCGTAATACCAAGTTCTTTGTTGATCTGTTTTAAAAGTGCCAAAATTGCTTTCGTTGTATTTGGATCCAGCGCACTTGTAGCCTCATCGCAAAGTAAAACTTTTGGTCGTGTAGCAAGTGCTCTGGCAATTGCGACCCTTTGTTTCTGTCCTCCGGATAGCTGTGCCGGATATGCATGACATCTGTCTCCTAATCCAACCATCTGAAGCAGTTCCTTTGCTCTCTCTATTGCCTCTTTTTTCTTGATCCCAGCAATTTCCATTGGAAAACAGACATTTTGTAGGATATTTCTCTGAGACAGGAGATTAAATTGCTGAAAAATCATCCCCATAGAACGCCTTGCTTTTCTCAATCCATCGTTTGTCAGTTTGGATAGTGCTTCTCCTTCAAATAAAACTTCTCCGGATGTTGGTTCTTCCAAAAAATTAATACATCGCACCAATGTACTTTTTCCAGCACCTGAAAGTCCAATAATCCCAAAGATTTCTCCCTCTTGGATATCCAGATTGATATGATCTAACGCCTTGATCACTCCACTGCTTGTCTGGAATTCTTTTCCCAAATCTACAAGGCGTATAATTGGTTTTTCTGTACCCATTTTTTCTATTCCCCCTTCTTCTTTTCATTTTATTTTTTATCTATATTCTATTTTTTTACATGTGAACTACTTGATATTTGAATTACTGCAGATTCCCACTGATATTTTAAAAGGGGTCGCAGACCATACAGCCTGCGACCCCCTGTTAAACATTGTATACTGTTTTAGGATTCTATCACTCTCTCATCACAACCTATATGAACAATCTCTATGAATTTGGACATCACAAAATGTACGGCACATGTACATGCCGCTCATCATATTCATATCCATCATCATAGTTGTTCTGGATCTTTTCATGTGATTATCCTCCATAAGAATTCTTCATACTTTGATTATGATGCGATTTTACGTCACTTTTTCTTCCTTGTCAAGACTTTATTTACACAAATCCACAATTACCTGAGCAAAGATCTTCGCACTCACTGTCAATTCATCTAAAACAGCAAATTCATCTGGTCCATGCATTTTGTTGTCTGTCTCTGGCATAGCAGCGCCAAAAGCAACCCCGTTCTTCAGGTGGTGTACATAAGTTCCACCTCCCATAGACTCACATTTCCCTTCTCTTCCTGTATATTCTTCATACACTCTGAGCAATGTCTTCACAAACTCAGAATCACCA
Source organism: uncultured bacterium (assembly GCA_905214855.1). Classification (GTDB taxonomy): domain Bacteria; phylum Bacillota; class Clostridia; order Lachnospirales; family Lachnospiraceae; genus CAJMNU01. The sequence continues at coordinate 1,942 of CAJMNU010000127.1, forward strand.
GAAACATGATGTGGCGGATTCATAGAATCTGTCAGGAATGTAAATCCTTCTGCCTCCATTTTTTGTTTCACAACATTCAGGGTATTTTCCTCATTGGAACAGATCGGACAACGGCTGTCAAACATTCCCTGAAGTCCTGTCGGAGTGATCGTCAGCATGCTGAAAGCTAAGGTAAGATCTCCAGAAAGCTCATCTTCCATTGCAATTCCTAAAGCCTTTCCTCTTGTATCTCCATGTGGCATCAACTTCAAAAGACTTTGGATCTTCTGTGTCATGGCAGATGGTTTCACTGGAAGACGATTCAAAAGCATTAACATACCAGTTAAAGCATTATTTCCTTCTTCTGGTGTTGAGGCATGTGCGTTTTTTCCTGCTGCTATCAAAGTAATTTTTCCGTGCTCATCTTGGATATCAAACTCGATTCCAATCTCTTCTTCCATTTTTCGTGTCAGTTCCATCACGGTCTCCAGATCTAGTCCTTCCAGCACTGCTACCGCTTTACTTGGTACAACATTGACCTTCACTCCTGCCTCTACAGAACAGATTCTTGGAAGTGCAGTGTCTTCTTCCCACTCTGCTGTAAAATCTCCCCGCATACTTCCCTTTTCAATATTGACAACCGGATATGCACCATCTGGTGAAAATGTCATAGGTGCTTCTTCCTCATCATCATAATAATGTTCAATATCAGAACTTCCGCACTCCTCGTCTGTACCTAAGATCAAGCGCACATTTTTAGACAACGGAATACCCAGCTCCTTTACACAGCGGAGTGCATAGAGAGCTGCCACAGCAGGACCTTTATCATCTGCTGTACCACGTCCGTATAATTTCCCATCTAATAAAATCGGCTCAAATGGTTCTGTCACTGTCCATCCCTCGCCTGCCGGAACTACATCCAGATGTGCTAAGATATCTAATTGACGTGGTTTATCATTTAAATCCACAGTTCCAACATAGTTGTCATAGTTTGTCACAGAAAATCCATATCTCTCTGCCATAGCCATTGCCTGATTTAAAGCTGCATATGCTCCTTCTCCATAAGGCATTCCTTCTTTATATGGCATCTTTTCGCTGTTGATACGACATAATGTAAAGATATCTTCCACCATTTCTGCTTTGTGGGCTTCTATATATGCTTCAATCTCTTTTCTGTACATATTTCTTCCTTTCCGTATGGATATGATTCTATTATTCATCTTTCATTTTTCCATACTGCCAGCCATATAGCTCTTTTTATTCCATTTTTCCTGCCAAAATCTGGTTTACCAGCTTTCCATCTGCCTTTCCCTTTACTCTTGGCATCAATACTTTCATGATAGAACCTTTGTCTTTGGGAGATGGTTTTTCAATTCCTAATTGTGCAAGTACTTCTTCTATTACAGCTTCAATTGCCTCTTCTGACATATCCTCTGGAGCAAACTGCTGATACACTGCAAGTCTTGCAGCTGCTTCATCACGGATATCCTGACGGTCTTCTGGTGCTGTGTCAAATGTCTCTTTTGTCTGACGGATTTCTTTTTTTACCACCGCATTCTCTTCTTCCTCTGTCAGAGGCTCTCTTTTATCAATCTGTGCATTTTTCAATGCACTCAGCAGCATGGATAAAGATTCTTTTGTTTCTTTATCCTTTGCTTTCATCGCTTCTACCATAGCAGCTCTAACTACATCAATCTTGCTCATCTTAAAAACCATCCTTTCTGCAAAATATATTTAATTGCGTCCAAATTCGCTCAGGCGCAGTCCTGGATTTCTGTCCAAAACCATACCCGGACTCCAACTATTGACAAACAGGAGTAATGGATTCCCTTTCAGATCACAGATCCTCTTCATGTCAGATGTACCTTGAATCTTGGACGGGTCGATCTCTTCTTTATTTTCAATCCAACGGATATACTCATATGGAAGTTTATCCAGCTTTACTTCTACATTATATTCATTCTTCAGGCGGTATGTCAGCACTTCAAACTGCAAAACCCCGACTACTCCCACGATGATTTCTTCCATACCTGTATTAAATTCCTGAAAGATCTGGATTGCACCTTCCTGTGCGATCTGATTGACACCTTTGATAAACTGTTTTCTCTTCATCGTATCAATCTGACGCACTCTGGCAAAATGTTCTGGTGCAAATGTAGGAATTCCTTCAAATTCAAATTTTTTATCAGAACGGCATAAAGTGTCTCCAATTGAGAAAATACCCGGATCAAATACACCAATGATATCTCCTGCATATGCCTCATCTACGATTTTACGGCTTTCCGCCATCATCTGCTGCGTCTGAGTCAAACGGATCTTTCTTCCACCCTGCACATGATTTACTTCCATTCCTGCCTCATATTTTCCTGAACAGATTCTCATAAAAGCAATTCTGTCACGATGTGCTTTATTCATATTTGCCTGAATTTTAAAAACAAATGCAGAAAAATCTTCTTTAAATGGATCAATAATTCCATCTACTGTTTTTCTTGGAAGTGGAGAACTTGTCATCTGAAGAAAATGTTCCAAAAAGGTTTCAACACCAAAATTTGTCAGTGCAGAACCAAAAAATGCTGGACTTAATTCCCCTCTGCTGACCTTTTCCATGTCAAATTCATCTGCTGCACCATCCAACAATTCAATCTCATCCTTCAACTGTTCATAATATCCCGAACCGATGACAGACTCAACATTAGGATCTTGAATATCATATTCCTGATGTGCGATTTCCTTC
>CAJMNU010000128.1 GCA_905214855.1 uncultured bacterium
ATACCAATCTTTTTACCGCTACGGTTATGGATAATATCCGCTACGGAAAGCTGGATGCCACAGAGGAAGAAATTATTCAGGCAGCCAAGCTGGCAAATGCAGACGGATTTATCCGCAGGCTGCCGGATGGATATCAGACTATGCTTACCGGAAACGGAGCAAATTTAAGTCAGGGACAGAGACAGCTTCTTGCCATTGCAAGGGCTGCGGTTGCAGACCCTCCCGTACTTATTTTGGATGAGGCTACAAGCTCTATCGATACCAGAACAGAAAAGCTGGTTCAGGAAGGCATGGACAGGCTGATGGAGGGAAGAACCACCTTTGTCATTGCACATCGACTTTCTACGGTAAAGAACAGTGATTGTATTATGGTACTGGAAAAGGGAAGAATTATAGAACGAGGTTCTCATGACGAACTCATGGAGCAAAGAGGAAAGTATTATCAGCTTTATACAGGAAACGGAGTATAAATCTTTATATAGTCTTAATACTTCGTGCGATTTATTTATACATTCTTTATATCACAGGATATATAGTAGAAGATACTGTAATAAGCATGGAGGGCGAGATGAAGTTCAAATTTAAGAAGAAAAATTTTTCTTCCTTTCAAATTATTAGTTTAGGTTTTTTAATTGTTATTTTAACAGGCGGTTTTCTTTTAATGCTGCCCATTTCCACCAAAGGACCGGGAGGCGCACCTTTTTTAGATGCAATGTTTACCTCTACATCAGCAGTCTGTGTGACAGGTCTGGTGCTGCATGATACGGCGACCTACTGGTCCTACTTTGGTCAGTTTGTTATTATACTGCTGATACAGATTGGCGGTATGGGCGTAGTGACCGTGGCTGTTTCCATTGCCATGTTTGCAGGACGAAAAATCGGTCTGATGCAGAGAAACACCATGCGTGAGGCAATTTCCGCTCATCACGTAGGGGGAATTGTGCGAATGACGGGCTTTATCCTAAAGACAACTCTTTGTATAGAGTTTATGGGAGCAGCATTGATGGCGCCTGTTTTTTGTAAAGATTTTGGATTTTTCAAAGGACTGTGGTATGCAGTCTTTCATTCTGTATCAGCATTTTGTAATGCGGGATTTGACCTTATGGGAGTGAGAGAACAATTTTCATCTCTGATCTCTTATACGGTAAATCCGATCATCAATATTACGGTTATGACTTTGATCGTGGTTGGCGGCCTTGGATTCCTTACATGGGCAGATATCCAGAAAAATACATGGCATTGGAAAAAGTATCGAATGCAGAGTAAGGTAATTCTTACGGTGACAGCCGGATTGATAGTTATACCGGCACTGTACTTTTTTTTCTGTGAGTTTGCATACCAGCCACTAAGAGAAAGAGTATGGAATTCTCTGTTTCAGTCTGTAACACCAAGGACAGCAGGATTTAACACAGCAGATTTAACGTTGTTGAGTGAAACTGGAAAAATGTTGATGATTGTTTTGATGCTGATCGGCGGTTCGCCTGGATCAACAGCGGGAGGTATGAAGACTACAACAGCAGCTGTTTTATGCTTTTCTGCTCTGGCTGTATTTCAGAAAAAAGAGTCGGCACATTGTTTTGGGAGAAGGATTTCCAATGATGCAGTAAAGAATGCAGCGACTATTTTTTTAATGTATGTTGTTTTGTTTTTAAGTGGCGCTATGGTGATCAGTTATATAGAAGAGATCCCATTATTAACGGCAATGTTTGAGACAGGTTCAGCGATCGGAACGGTTGGTTTATCCCTAGGAATGACTCCGACATTAGGAACTTTATCAAAAGCAATTTTGATCGGTCTGATGTTTTTTGGAAGAGTAGGAGGTCTGACTTTGGTATTTGCTGCACTTTCTGAAAAACGTATAGACAGTTCAAGATATCCTCAAGAGAAAATAACAGTAGGATAAAGAAAAATAAGAGAAATGGATACTAGGGCAGAAAGAGGAAAACACTATGATGAAATCTATTTTATTAATTGGTTTGGGAAGATTTGGAAGACATATTGCTATAAAATTGGATGAGCTGCATCATCAGGTTATGGCTGTGGATAAAGAAGAAGACAGAGTGAATGCGGTATTGCCATATGTGAGAAATGCACAGATCGGAGATGGAACAGATGAGGATTTTGTAAAATCTCTTGGAGTAAGAAATTTTGATGTTTGTATTGTTGCGATTGGAGACAATTTTCAGAGTTCTTTGGAGACTACTTCCTTATTGAAGGAATTGGGAGCTAAGATGGTAGTTTCCCGTGCAGCGAGAGATGTCCATGCAAAATTTCTCCTGAAAAACGGAGCAGATGAGGTGGTATACCCAGAAAGACAGCTTGCAGAGTGGACGGCGATCCGATATAGTGCCAATCATATTTTTGACTATGTAGAACTTGATGAAGATCATGCCATTTTTGAAATCTCTATTCCAAAGAGCTGGATTGGAAAAACAGTGGGACAGCTGGATATAAGAAATAGGCATAATATCAACATTATGGGATTTAAACACGATGGGAAGATGAACCTGAGTATACGTTCCGACACAGAAATACCAGAAAACCATACGATGCTTATTTTGGGAAATATAAAAGATATTCAAAAATGTTTCCATATTTAACGACTGTTTTGAGCAGAGAAGATACCAAAAAGATGGTTTCTCGGTTTATGGTGAAGGAGGTTTTTGTTTATGAACAAGTTGTTGATTTTAGTTGTGGAAGATGATTCTTCCATTCGCAATCTCATCACTACAACATTGAAGGCGCATGAGTATCGTTATATTACCGCATGTAATGGAAAAACAGCGATTTTGGAAGCCTCTTCACATAATCCGGATATTGTGTTGCTGGATTTGGGACTTCCGGATATGGATGGCGTGGATGTGATTGAAAAAATCCGTTCATGGTCTAATATGCCGATCATTGTAGTCAGTGCAAGAAGCGAGGATACAGATAAAATAGATGCTTTGGATGCAGGAGCTGACGATTATTTGACAAAGCCGTTTTCAGTAGAAGAATTGCTGGCACGTTTGCGTGTGACCCAAAGACGACTCTTGATGATGAAAGAGGAATCTTTTGCACAGGTATCTGTATTTAAAAATGGACAGCTTCGTGTAGATTATGCAGCCGGATGTGCCTATCTGGGAGAAGAAGAATTGCATTTGACACCGATTGAGTATAAACTGTTATGTCTTTTATCCAGAAATGTGGGGAAGGTATTGACGCATACATTTATTACGCAGAACATTTGGGGAAGCAGTCTGGAAAATGATGTGGCATCCTTGCGGGTTTTTATGGCAACACTGCGCAGAAAGATTGAAAAAGGTGCAGATTCTCCACAATATATCCAAACGCATATTGGCGTAGGATACAGGATGATCAAAGTAGAGTGAAAACAGCATATTTGTCTGTAAGAAAAGGTAGGGAAAGATGGAAATTATTCATTTTTCCTTATTTTTTTGAAAATTTCAAAAATTGCAGATGAAATCTGGGCGAAGATATGGTACGATGTGATGGAAGAAATATAATCTATTACATGAAAATAGTTATGAGAGAAAGTGAATAAAATGCAGGAGTATTGGATGGCAGCAGGGCTCTTATGTTTGATCCTGTTAGGTATAGGGTGTCTGGTAAAGGGAAGAGAAGGAAGAGCTTATAAAAGGACAACATACTATAAAATTACGAAGAATCCATATAAAATTTTACAAAAAGATTTAGGAAAAGCTGGGGAGTATGCTTTATATCAAAGATTGACTGCATATGAAGCGAAAGGTGCAAAATTATTGTTTAATTGCTATCTTCCCAGAAAACCAGAGGGAACAACAGAAATTGATGCTTTAATGTTGGATTTTAGTGGGATTTATGTATTCGAAAGTAAAAATTACAGCGGTAGGATTTTGGGAAAGGAAGAAGAAAGGGACTGGGTACAAAGATTTGATGGGAAATCTGGTTCTTCTTATGAGGTCAAGTTTTTGAACCCTGTAATGCAGAATAAACTTCATATCCGATGTTTGAAAAATATGTTAAGAGAAAATCAGATTTTTTTTCGGGATATTCCAATTTTTTCTATTGTTGTTTTTTCTGATCATTGTATGTTAAAGGAAGTCCAAATGTCAGATACTGCTGCCAGAGTCATTGCTTTAAGCGAAATAGCCAAGGCAGTAACCATGTGCAGGAGACGTGTAGGGAAGCGTTTGGACCAAAAGAAAATAGAAAAAATATATCAGATTTTGTATCCATATACACAGGTGTCAGAAAGAGAAAAAAAACAACATATAAAGAATGTTCAAAAGCGGAGAATGGAATGTTTATCCAGATAGCAAATGGAAAGTAGATGGAGATAAAATAGTAAATAAGTCAGAAGAGATAGTTTTAAATTGGAAAATTCTCATTTTTGTACTATAGACAAAATGAGGAGTTTCCTATTAAAATAAGGAAAATGAGAATTTTTTGGAAAAGGAAAAAGGTGAAATGACCATGAAAAAGAGAATAGCAGTGATTACAGACAGTAACAGCGGTATTACACAAATACAGGCGAAGGAATTAGGAGTTTTTGTCCTGCCTATGCCATTTTATATGGATAATGAGGAATATTTTGAAGACATTACACTGACACAGGAAAAGTTTTATGAAATGCTGGAAAAGGGTGCAGACATCTCAACCTCT
>CAJMNU010000129.1 GCA_905214855.1 uncultured bacterium
GTCATCACAGGTACATACAAAGTCAATACCACAGTGACAATTGCCAAAAGCAGAGAGAACAATACCCAAATCCAGTATTCTCTAATATACTTTAAAATCCGTTTTCCTGTGGCAAGGCTTCTCTCCTTGTCCATTGCCTTACTCTTTTTACTGCTCATCCCGTTCCACCTCTTCTTTTGAAAACTGTGACAGGCAAATCTCACGATACATGCTGCATCTGCCCAAAAGCTCTTTATGAGTTCCTGCATCTGCCAGATGTCCATCATCCAATACCAAGATCAGATCTGCTGCTTTTACTGTAGCTGCTCTTTGAGATACTAAAAATACAGTTGTTCCCTGCGTATTCTCCTTGATCGCATGACGCAATTTAGCATCTGTGGCAAAATCCAGAGCAGAGGCACTGTCATCCAAGATCAGGATCTGAGGATTTCTCACAAGTGCCCGTGCAATGGCAAGACGCTGTCTCTGTCCTCCCGACAAGTTACGTCCTTCCTGATCGATCCAAAGCTCCAGCCCTTTTCCTTTCTTTTCCACAAATTCTTTTGCCTGTGCAATCTCTAATGCTTTCCAAATCTCCTCATCTGTGGCATTTTTGCGTCCCCACTGCATATTTTCACGAAGACTTCCTTTAAATAAAACAGATCGCTGCGGAACGATGCCGATTGTATGGCGGAGAGATTCCTGAGAATACTCTTTTACGTCCACTCCATTTACCTTTACCTGACCACTTCCTGCATCGTAAAATCTTGGGATCAAATGGACTAATGTAGATTTTCCAGATCCAGTTCCTCCAATAATTCCAATCGTCTGTCCCTTTCTTGCACAGAAAGAAAGATTGCTTAAAGAATCTGCACCCGCTTTTGCATACGCAAAGCTCACATTGGAAAACTCTACTGCTGGAACGGATTCCTTTTCATTTTTGTTGTATGGTTCTGTGATCTGTGTTTGTGCTGTCATCTTACCATCCTGAATGCTGCTCTTTACCTCAAACACACTGTCCACACGTTTCATACATGCCATCGCTTTAGAAATTAAGATTACTAAATTTGCCATTTTGATCAGTTCCACAAGGATCTGTGACATATAATTGACCAATGCGATCACTTTTCCCTGAGAGATCACACCGCTGTTTTGCTCCAATCCAAATGACTGCAACAACTGCCAGATTGATCAAAATATATGTGATAGGATTCAAAAGGGCAGAGATTTTTCCAACAAACACCTGAAATTTTACTAGAAGACCATTTTCTTCTGTAAATTTTTCAATTTCATCATCCTGACGGTTAAATGCACGGATGACTCTGACACCCATTAAATTTTCTCTTGTTGTTAAAAGTACTTTATCCAGCTGTTTCTGTACCTTTTGATACAAAGGCATACTAAACAGCAAAATCCCAAAGACTACCACACATAAGAGTGGAATTGTGACAACAAACACCATTGCTGTCTTTACATCCACTGTAAATGCCATTACCATAGCACCAAACACTACAAATGGAGAACGGAGCAATAAACGGAGTGTCATGTTGACACCATTCTGCACCTGATTGATATCGCTGGTCATTCTTGTGATCAAGGTAGATGTACCTATTGTATCAATCTCTGTATAAGAAAGTCCTCCAATATGTCGAAAGAGATCATCTCTTAAAGCAGTCCCTGTTCCTGTTGCTGCTTTCGCTGCAAAATACTGTGCTGTAAGTGAACAGGCAAGACCGATCAATCCCAAAAGGACCAAAAGCCCACCCATTTTTAAAACATAATTTCCATCTTTTTGGGAAATTCCCACATCAACCATACTCGCTACTACAAGAGGGACAAACAATTCAAAACTTGCTTCCAGCATTTTAAACAAAGGTCCCAGAATGCTCTCTTTTTTATAGGATTTCAGATATCCAAGCAATCGTTTCATGCTATTTTCCAAACCTTTCTCATGATTTTCTTTTGTTTCTGACTGTCTTATCCTGTTTATATAGCCTAAGAAGGCATCTTATATAAGGTATCATTCAAATCCCAGAATCATTTCCAGCTTTCTTACAAAGCTTTCTAACATGTTCTGATCTTCTTCATCAAATCTCCCTATTTTAGGACTATCAATATCCAAAACTCCCCAAACACCTCCATTTTTTCGTATGGGTATTACAATTTCTGAGTTTGATGCAGCATCACATGCAATATGACCAGCAAATCTATGGACATTTTCTATCCTTAATGTTCGATTTTCTTTTGCAGCACTTCCACATACTCCTCTTCCCAGTGCAATATTGGTACATGCAGGTTTCCCCTGAAAAGGTCCTAATACCAGCTCCTGATCCCTGAGCAGATAAAATCCTGCCCAGTTGATCTCCTCCAAACTTCCATACAACAATGCACTGGCATTGGCAAGATTGCTCATATCATATGTCACACCTTCTGCCAGTGCTGCCATCTGTTCTATCAATTCATTCTGTCTCATATTTTCTTCCTATTCTTTTCTATTCTTTTTTACTCTTTTTCTTTCAATCTTCTCATCTTCTGTGTCTCTTTTTATATGAAAACGGACTGTACAAACAAAAGCACACAGATGCTTACATATACCCATATTCCAGGGCTTAAGATCATAGCTTTCCAGTCATCGCCTTTTTTTTGCTTTTCTTGTCCTGAAAGAAAAGAAATCTGTTTTCTATTACATATCAGGAGAACAATCCCTGCTACCACACAGCCTAAAAGCAATAGCCCATATGTTCCAACACACATCGTAGCAATCAACTGCATCATCACACCCTTTTTTTCACTTGCGATCTGCCATTTTACAAGTTCGGGGGCAACAACACTTCCCATAAAATTGATTCCCATATGAAACACAATACAATATTTGATCTTTCCTGTCTTCATATAAAGATAGGCAAACAAAAATCCCAATCCAAACGCATAGAAAAACTGATAAAAATTCCCATGTGCCAGTGCAAACAAAAAAGCAGACAAAAAAGCGGCTCCAAGCTGCCCAAATCCTGCAATCCTGTCTAACAGAAACTTTCGGAACATCCATTCTTCCACAACAGGTGCTAATACTACCATAACAAGCAAGTTCAGCCAGACACTAGATTCCATCACGATCTCTGTCAGATGATTGGACGGCATACCCCTTCCTGTCATAATCCCTGTAAACATCATCAATGCATTTCCGATCATATTCCCTATATACATAAAAGAAAGACAGATCAGAAAATACAGAAGACATTTTCCCAGTCCCCATCTTTCCTGCTGCACGCCTCCCTGACAGACAGGAATTCTTAAAAACATGGCACGGCAAATAAAAAATGCAATACCATACATAGAAACACCATTCAGGATCGTAGAAAAAAAGAGGCTGTTTTCTTCTGTCACAATCCCCATTTTTCTTAACAAAGATGCAGCTATAAACTGCACTGCCAATGACACCAGAAAAAAGATTGTGTAAATCCATCCTGCCCGATTATATGTCCTTTTCATCCCATACTCCATTCCATCGCTCCCTTCAAATTCCAAATCACTGGCTCTCATTGTACTACAAGATTTTTTAAAATACAATTCCAAATGATTTGATCACACACCGCTTTTAACCTTCATACCACAAAAAAAGAACTGTCTTTCTCGGTTTCCCCCTTGAAAAACAGCTCTTTACCTTTTATCGCATGTTTTTATTCAACCTCAGAAAAAGCATCCTTTCCCAGTCCACACAGTGGGCATAACCACTCATCCGGAATATCTTCAAATGCTGTTCCTGGTGCTACACCATTATCTGGATCTCCCTCTGCTGGATCATAGATATATCCACATACATCACATACATATTTTTTCATTGAATTTCCTCCATTTCTTACTAAATACATTCTTTATTTTTGATTGATTCTATGCTATGTCATCTTACAAACAAGTTTCTTGTTTCAATGACATTATACTTTATTTTTTCATAGAAATCAATTGTATATACAACAAAAACACAATTTATCCTTGTAAAAATGGAATCTCAATTCCTGTTTTTCTCTATCTGTGATCTGCCATTAATGTCACCATAACCGCTTTTTGTGCATGGAGACGGTTCTCTGCCTCCTCAAAAATCTCATCTGCATGTTCTTCGAATATCTTTTCTGTAATTTCCTGTCCTCGATAAGCCGGAAGACAATGCTGTACCATAGCTCCAGGCTTTGCCACTGCCATCAATTCATCATTGATCTGATATCCTGAAAATATCTTCTTGCGCATCTCTTTTTCATCTTCTTGTCCCATAGATGCCCATGTATCTGTAAATACAACATCTGCATCAACTGCTGCCTGTATAGGATCTTCCGTCCAGAAGAAGTTCGGTTTAGAGGCGGCAAATTCAAGTACTTGCGAATCTGGCTTATGGTCATTTGGAGTTGCAACAGATACTTTCATTCCCATTTTTAGACCGCCGACAATCAGAGAATTCGCCATATTATTTCCATCTCCAATATAACACATCTTCAAACCTTCCAGCTTACCGAATTTTTCACGGATCGTCATAAGATCTGCCAGAACCTG
>CAJMNU010000130.1 GCA_905214855.1 uncultured bacterium
TGTAATGTTTCTTTTTCCTCTTCGGGTATGTCAATATCAAGCTGCCAAAGAACTTTTTTCTGACATACCCGAAGAGGAAAAAGAAACATTACAGAATTTTGCATTTATCTGTGAACTTTCCCATGATGTATATCTCAAAAAAATGCTCATTGAAAAATTGGTAGATGACATGCAGCAGGATTCTCTCTCAAAAAAAAACAAATAAAAACATACGCCTGATTCCGGTCATATTGCCAGATTCAGGCGTATCTTCTTCCATGTTTGTCTGATATTTGTTTTGTCTAATGTTGGTTTGACGCTTATTCGTCTTTGTTCCCAGCCAGACGGGAAAAAATCATGTCATATCCATCATTTCCATAATTCAATGAACGATTTACTCGGCTGATCGTTGCTGTAGAAGCCCCTGTCTTTTCAGCAATTTCCAGATATGTTTTCTTTTCTCTCAACATCTTAGCGACTTCGTATCTCTGTGACAGCGACAGCAATTCATTAATTGTGCAGACATCCTCAAAGAAACGATAGCATTCCTCCGGATTTTCCAAAGCCAGAATCGCTTCAAATAAATGATCCACAGCTTCATTTTTTATTTTTTTGTTCATATTTTCTGCCTCTTTCCTTGTTTTTACTCCCACTATTTTCACATTTTAACACATTAACGTCCAAAAATCCAGTTCTTTTTCTCACTTCAACATAAATTTTTCTACCACATGGGCAACACCATCCTCATTGTTCGTTAAAGTAATATAATCTGCCGCTGTTCTGACCGGAAGCACCCCATTTCCCATTGCTACTCCTAAACCGGCATATTGTACCATTGTCAGATCATTATATCCATCACCACAGGCTATCATCTCTTCTCGTTTTAACCCGGTTACCTCCAAAAGACGTTCCAATGACTTTGCTTTATCAATTCCCTTTGGCAAGATCTCCAAAAAATATGGCTCAGAACGGTATACACTGTAATCTCTTCCCAATGCAGCTTTTACCCTTGGCTCTACAGTAGCAAGATAGTCTCCATCGTCTAACATCAAAAACTTTACTACAGGAAATGTTACACATTCTCTAAAATTATCTACCTGTTCCACATCCAGTTTATTGATCGCTGCCTCTTTTTTTACATAAGGACAATCTGCTTTTGGTGTGATGATTAAATCTCCATCATAGGTCAGAATATTAACCCCATACTCTTTTGCCAGATCGATAATCTTTTGATTTGATTCCACTGGAAGTGTACGTGAAAAAACAGTCTCCATTGTCTGACAATTAATAATCATTCCACCATTAAAAGAAAGGATAAATCCCCCATATTTTTCCAGCTCCAATTCTTTTGCCAAAGGCATCACACCATATGTAGGTCTTCCTGAAGCAAGAGCCACCTTTTTTCCTCTTCTCTGTGCTTCCATCAGGCATTCTTTTGTTCTTGGAGTGATCACTTTTTCACTATTTGTCAGTGTCCCATCCAGATCTAATACAATTATTTCATAATCCATCTTACGTTTTCTCCCTATTCATTTTCCCATTCCTATCAGCTTATCGCCAAGTAAAACACATGATCCTTTTTATCAACTGCCAGTCGTAATGAAAAGAAAAGCATGTTATTCCACATGCCTTTCCCCTGTATCTTTTATATTTCTCTTATATTTCTCTTATGTTTCTTTCTAATATTTCCCTGTTTATTCTTATGCGTTTTTAGATGCCTCTTCTGAAGTTTTATCCAGATATTCATCAATCTTCTTTACCAGATCTTCTGGGATTCCTTTTTCTACAGGACACACTACAGAATTCACCATCTGTGCAGAAAATTCCAACACATAGGACAATGTCTTATTTAACGCTTCCTCAGACAGATACTGCATCACATCATATCTTCCATGAATAAAGGCACTTCCCGGAACTCCAAATCTACAGAAATTCACTGCTGGAACTTTTGCATCAGAGAATGGAATGGAATCACTGGAATAAATATCCTGTGCCACTTCTACTGGATAACCATTCATCTTCATCCAATAATCTACAAAATGAACCATAGACTCATGTGCCATAACTTTCGTCTTTTCTACTCCGATCACTGGTGCAGCGACATCCACATTAATCATCAATTTATGATTTTTCAATTCTTCTTTATGGGCAGCCACATATGCCTTACTTCCCTCTAAACCTACTTCCTCTGAACCAAACCAATTTAATTTTACGGTTCTCTTTGGTGGATTTTCTGCAAAATACTGTGCTAATTCCAGCAAAATTACAGATCCAGCACCATTATCATATACACCAGTACTAAATGGTACGGAATCATAGTGTGCTCCAAAAGAAATGATCTCATCTGGATATTTACTTCCCTGAATTGTTGCACACACATTTTGGGAAGTCAAAGTTTTATTCTCTCCCTCCAGCTTGATCAATACCTTAGTAGCACCTTTTTCGATCATTTCAAATGCGTCTGCCATGCGGATATGGACACCTGTCAAAAGACCATACTTTGCCATAGTATTGCGTACTTTTCTCACATCCAGATCGGTCTCTTCCAATCGGTCACGCAGACCGCCACCCATAGAGATAAAACCTGCTACACCAGCTTTTGCCAGTTTTTTGTAAATTTTTGTACCTACAAAACCTGCATTGACAAGGACGATCTTATCTTTTGCATCTGCCAAGTTTGCCTCCAGTGCACTCTCTGCATACAAAAATTCTGCGACTAAACCTTCTTTTGGAGTATTTTTTCCACATTTATAACCAGTAACCGTATATTCCTTTTCATATGGCTCTAATACCTTTAAGACTGCTTTAGGTTCTTCTGCATCCTCAATCTCAAACTCTTCTATCTGTGGCTTCAGACCGATCTCTTCCAACCTCTCAGCTAACATCATCGCTGCCTTTTTTTCTTCCATACTTCCGGCAGTACGAACAAAACCAATCTTCTTTAAGAATTCAAATGCGCGCTTACTCTGTTCACTCATAGCACGAAACCTCCACTTTTTACTTTTCTCTTAGTGTACCATATTTTCTTACAATGTGAAAGTCTTTGTTCACCTATCCCTGATCTTCCCTCATAGGTTCAAATCAACATTCTTTTCAAAATAAGCAGAACGGATCATATGGTCGGATACCTTCATACTGATTCGACTGCCAAACCACTGCAACCAAATGAGCTACACAAAGTTTTAATCCTTCTATCTTTAAACTTCCGTCTTCCAATGCCTGTTTTATATTATCATGATCTTGGAAAATTCCTGGCATTACCAGATCATTTCCTGCTCTCATACATCCTGACGCAGTACAATCTGGGTCATTATGTGTGGTTGTCCAGTCTGTCATGATCACTCCTCTGAAATTCCACTCATCTCTTGCCGCCTTTGTACAGATATCAAAGTTATTCGCTGCATGAATGCCATTGATAAAATTATAGCTTGTCATAATAGACATTGGCTGAGATTCCTTTACTGCAATCTCAAAACCTTTCAGATAGATTTCTCTCAGTGTCCGTTCAGACAGGATAGAATTGGAATGCATTCTGTTATCTTCCTGATTGTTGCACGCAAAATGTTTGATCGTTGTACCGCATCCCGGTTCGCTCTGTACTCCTTTTGTGATCGCAGCCGCCATTTTACCAGTCAAAAGAGGATCTTCTGCATAATATTCAAAGTTTCTTCCACAAAGTGGATTTCTATGGATATTCATTCCCGGTGCCAGCCACAATGTCACACAGAATTCCTGCATCTCCTCTGCCACTGCTTTTCCAACTTCATATAAAAGTTCCTCATCCCAGCTCTGGGCTAAAAGCGTTCCGACCGGCATAGCGGTGCAATATTGATACCATGTCTCTCCTACTGCCTCTATCTTTTCCCTGCACAAAAAACCACCTTCCAGATTGTTTTCAAATGGCATATGGACTAAATTTCCATTTTCAACCTGATAACTCTTTGTCAATCTCAATCCTGCTGGTCCATCTGCCAAGACAATGCTTGCAAGTTCCTGTTCCTGTGCACATGCACTTGTCTGCGCCGCAGAACCCGGCACACTGACTCCTGCAGAGCCTAAATTGCTCTCCTGTCCTTTTGCCGGATCTCCTGTAGCCAACAAAATAAGCTGTTCCACTGTCAGGCTGTCTACAAATTTTCTTACCGGATCTGCGATTTTTTGACTCTCTATTCCATATACATTCTCTTTGGTCACGATATCACTGTCCTTAATATGGATCGATGGTTTTCCTTCTGACTGAGAAATCCAGACATTTCTCTTTTCTTGTACTGCTTCACTTGGAGCTTTCATTTCTTCCAAATTCTCTTTTAATGGGCAGATATTCTCTGTTTTCTCAATGACAATATCCGTATCTAGGATCAAAGAAGCTTCCAAAGAAGAGGTTTGTAAGCTATTTCCAACAAAAATACCATAGATTCCTTTCTCCATCACCCATCCCGGCATTTTTTCACAATAAGAACTCAAAACAGAAAGCGGAAATATAATTACCATCTCCTGCATTTCTCCCGGAGCCAGCAATTTCGTTTTCTTAAAACCTGCTA
>CAJMNU010000131.1 GCA_905214855.1 uncultured bacterium
AAGTTTAAATTCTCTGAACGTCCTGACACCGCAGCCGCTTCTCTTCTGGAAGGAAATATTGTAATTCTGGTAGATACCTCTCCTGCTGCCATGATTCTCCCCTCCTCCGTTTTCGATATTATTGAAGAAGCAGATGATTATTACTTTCCACCCATTACAGGTACGTATCTGCGCCTGTCACGCATGATCATTTCTCTCCTCTCTTTACTGTTGACTCCAACTTGGCTGCTTTTGATGCAAAATCCACAATGGATTCCAAAAAGTCTGGATTTTATCCGTATTGCTGATCCTGTCAACTTACCTTTGATCTGGCAGCTTTTTATCCTCGAATTTGCAATTGACGGGTTACGTCTTGCTGCGATCAATACTCCCAGTATGCTTACTACCCCTCTGTCTGTCATTGCAGGAATCGTTCTTGGTGAATATTCTGTCAAATCTGGATGGTTTAATAGTGAGACGATGTTATATATGGCATTTGTCACTATTGCCAACTATTCTCAGGCAAGTTTTGAATTGGGATATGCACTCAAATTTATGCGTCTGTTCATTCTTTTTTGTACATCCCTTTTTGGTTTATGGGGATATATCATCAGCCTCTTTATCACAGCTCTTGCTGTTGTTTTCAACAAAACAATCGCTGGAAAAAGTTATATTTATCCCTTAATTCCATTTCACCTGTCAGAACTGAAAAAAAGATTTATCCGCACCAGACTCCCACACACTTCTCAGTCCTCAGAAAAAGAATGGAAATAACATTATCAGGCAAAAAGCACCCAAAAAAATCGTCCCACAAGCCCTATAATGACTTGTGGGATATCTTCATAAATATATTCTTTTGTTTTTTGTAGGTCAAATACTGCTGCCTTTAAGTGGTAAGTTTTTGAATCATGGTATTCTTTATCTCTCTTTATCTCTCTTTTTCTCTCTTTCCCTTTTTATCTTTCTTTTTATCGTATCTTTATTTCCACTCTACCATGTTTTTCCATAAAACTGCATCTGCTTTCTGGCTATCCAACACATAATCATGCATTCCATCTGTCTCAGATGACAAACGGAATTGTTTTTCATCCTCTGTCATCTTCCAGCGATCATCTAATACAGTTACCCCCGCTTTCACTGTCAAATTCCACTGTGTCTGAATACCAGACGCATTCTTGCTGACATATTCTATATTGCCCTCCATCCGGTCATCCTCAAAGATTCCTTTCTTCCAAATCTCCTTAGTTTTGGGTTCTTCTACTCCATTATAATAACAATATCCGGTTTTTCCTTCACCTTTCATTTTTCCCTGACTCCATTGCCCCTCAGAAAGATCATATCTAGCATCATCCAAGATCAAAATACGAATAGCAGTCCCCTGTCCATCCGGAAGTCCATTTTTCCATTCTCCTAAATATGCCACTCCTGCTGAATTTACAAAAAGTCCATATCCCTGTTCTTCTTTTTTCCAATGTTCACCATCAAACAGATAGTTTTCTTCTTGTGATATCTTTTCGGAAAATTCTTCCAAAATCTCACCCATTTTTTCCAAACATTGTGCTGCAATTTCATATTCTTGCTGTCTCATTGCCTCGAATAAGATTTGGTATGCTTCTCTCTCCTCTCCAGCCAACATCATGTCTATTTCCGCCTCTACAGAAGCTTTCTCTGCCAGAGATTCTTCTATCTCCTTCTTCTTTATATCTTCTTTCCTTTTTTGTTCCCGCTCCTCTCTCATACTCTCTTGAACCAACAGCGTTTTTTCCCCGATTCTCTTCTGTCCTCCAATAGCTGACACAAACAATATTGCCAACACTATAACTCCAGCGATGATTCCATACTTACGTATTCTATATTGTTCTTTTTCTTTGGATGTTTTCTCCTTTCTCCTGCCTTCCATTATTTCCTTCTCCTCTCAATACATATACATTTTTTATTTTTATAATTTCACTTCTTTTGACCTCAACATCTTATTCTAATACTCTTTCAATACAAATTCTGTAAAGAAAAACGTATTGTCTTAGATGTCACCATCATTAATATAACTATTCTTTTAAGGCATCACACAGCAGAGCTACTCCTCGGCGGATCTCATCTTCTGTGAGACTTGCATAACCTAAAACAAGAGAGGGATGCCAGTCTTTCGGACAGGGATCTATCAAAAAATGAGACAGACCATATACTTTTACCCCAACCTCTTCTGCTTTCTTTATCATCTTTTGTTCTTCTATTTTTTTATGACTCTGTAAAAGCAAATGAACCCCTGCATTTTCCCCTAATATATCAAACTGGTTTTCTAATGGACGGAGTCCAGAAAGCATTATATCATGTTTTGCTTTATAAATAGCACGCATCCTGTTTAAATGTCTTTCATAATAACCATGGATCAAAAATTCATACAGAATATTCTGATCGATTCTGGGTACTGTGGATGCATAAAAACCACAGCGTTCCCGATACACTTGAAGAAGTTCTTTGGGAAGAACCATATAGCTGATTCGGATCGCAGGAGCAATCGATCTTGAAAAAGTTCCCATATAGATCACTCTACCCTTTCGATCACTTCCCTGTAATGCTGGGATTGGTTTTCCTCGATATCGAAATTCACTGTCATAATCGTCTTCTATAATATATCTGCCCTCCTTTTCAAATGCCCAATTCAACAATTCCATCCGTCTCCTAACTGGCATAACGATCCCCATGGGATGCTGGTGAGATGGCATGACATAGACAATTCTGGCATCTGATCGTTCCAGCTCTTCCACACAGATTCCATGACGATCCATTGGAATTGGTTTCACCTTTCCTCCCATACTCTGAAGCACAAAATACGCCTGAGTATATGTAGGATTTTCCATTGCTACTACGCTTTCTTTCCCAAGGATCTGTAATAAAAGCATGAGAAGATATTCATTTCCCGCTCCTAACACAATCTGCTCTGGATTTGCCTGCACTCCTCTAGCAGTATGAAGATACATCCCAATCGCTTCCCTTAAAGCATATTCTCCCTGATGATTTCCACTCAAGAACAGCTCTTTTTTATCATCTACCAATATTTTTCTGGAAATCTTACGCCATGCAGCATATGGAAAACTGTCCAGATCAATTCCCCTTGGTGAAAAATCAATCCATTTTTCTTTTTGATCCTCTCTTTTTTCTGTAAAAAAAGGAGTCTGGTAAGGTTCTTTCACTTCCGCCATTCCTCTGATATCCAGAACAAAATATCCCCTACATGGTTTCGATTCAATATAACCTTCTGACAACAGCTGATCATATGCCATTTGAGTTGTACTCCTACTGATCTTCAAATGATCTGCAAGTAAACGGGTAGATGGCAGACGTGCTCCTGCTTCAATTTTACCAGTGCGGATCTCTTTCTTTAAATAAGAATAAATCTGCTCATATAAGGGGATTTTTGTTTCTGCTGAGGTTTCAATTGGAATCATCAACTCCATGCTCTTTTATCCTTTCTTCAACAAAAAAGATGCCGCAATGTGCCCTGACCATAATACAGCCTTACACCTTTTACAGCATCCATTTTTCTTATTTTTTATTGTTTCGGCAGTCGCTTTCTTTCCTCATTCTGTCTCATACTTCCCGTATTTTAAGACAATCACTGCCATACAGTCTTTATTTTGCAATTTTAAAGGAACTTTTCAGAGAAACAATACGGTTAAATACCAGATGCTCTGGTTTGCTGTCTTTACAATCTGCACAGAAATATCCATTTCTTACAAACTGGAAACTATCAAATGCTTTTGCCTTTGCCAACTCTGGCTCTACATAACATTCTTCAAGAATCACAAGAGAGTTTGGATTCAGATTCAGATTTCCATTCTCATCCAGTTTTCCTTTTTCCTCATCTACGATATTCTCATATAAACGGCACTCTGCCTTCACTGCAGTCTCTGCTGCAACCCAATGGATCGTTCCTTTTACTTTTCTGCCGTCCTGACTGGAACCTCCCTTAGTTTCCGGATCATATGTACAATGTACTACTGTCACATTGCCATTTTCATCCTTTTCACAACCTGTACATGTCACAAAATAAGCTCCCATCAGACGCACTTCATTTCCTGGATATAAACGGAAATACTTGCTTGGACGGACTTCCATAAAGTCTTCACGTTCAATATACAATTCTTTTCCAAATGGAACAATACGGCTTCCCAATTCCGGATTCTCCAGATTCATTGGAATCTCCAAATCTTCCATCTGACCTTCTGGATAGTTGTCGATCACTAATTTAACCGGATCCAACACTGCCATCAAACGTGCTTTTTTCAGTTTTAAATCTTCACGGATACAGTATTCCAACATTGCATAGTCTACAGAACTGTTTGCTTTGGAGACTCCAACCAGATCTACAAACATACGGATAGATTCTGGTGTATAACCTCTTCTTCTAAGTGCTGCAATGGATACCAGACGTGGATCATCCCAACCATCTACAATGCCATCCTCAACCAATTTTTTGATATAACGCTTTCCTGTCACCACATTTGTCACATATAATTTTGCAAATTCGATCTGACGA
>CAJMNU010000132.1 GCA_905214855.1 uncultured bacterium
GCCAATATCCAATATCCATATGTGCGTCTGGGAAAATGGATATTGGCAGTCTGAATAGATACCGTGTCAGAAACTCCTTGATTTTTTATGTAAGTATTCAGGGAAGATTCTAAAACGGATTTTTCGTGATTGACATACTCTATAATATCTTGTTTGTCAGCATCTGTGGAAAGTTCTGTTCTTAATGTTTTTAAAAATACATCTCGTACCTGAAGTTTGAGAGCTTGGTCTGCTTTACTGTCACTTGCCGCCAGAATATGAAAACGGAGTACATCAGGGGCGATAGAGGCAGCCATTTGCTCTTCAGCCATACGGCTTTCAAAGGCAAGTGTCCATCCAGATAAAAGGAAAAAAATAGAAGCTAAGAGAAGATACTGTTTTGGTTTCATAAATAACTCCTTTCTTGGCAGAAAAACATATAGAATTAGAATACTATAGGTATGTATAGCAGTGATAGAATATGGATTTTTTGAATATCTGTTGGTAATTATAGACAAGTATGTTATACTTTAAACATTGCAGAAAATAAAATATGTGGGTAGATCAGGAGTATGGCTTCTGATGTCTCTGCTACCGGATTGCTTTGCACTATGTGCTCCCGCAATCCTCAAAACACGTCAAATCCGCTCATTTTTCTACGAAAAATGGCAGTTTTTCGGTGTTTTGGCGGGTCTCAAGTTCAAAAATCTTCCTGCAAGCAGGCTTGCATCGGATTTATTGATCTTTTGACCCTAGTATCATATTATAGAAAAAGAAAGAGGAAGACGAGATGACAAAGGAAGTCTTGATCCGAATTAGTGGATCACATTATATAGAATCAGATCCAGAGGCGGATCTTTTGGAATTGATCGTGCCTGGAGAATATTATTTCAGAAATGGAAAACATTATCTGATTTATGATGAAGTGATGGAAGAAAATATGGCACCTGTTCACAATGTGGTAAAAATTGCTGATAAAATGATGGAGATCACAAAGAATGGGGATGTGGGCTCAAAATTGCATTTTGAAAAAAATAGCAAGAAAATGAGTAAATACACAACGCCATATGGAGAGATGATGGTGGCAGTCAACACAAAAGATCTTCACATGAAGGAAGAGGAACATTCACTAAAAGTAGAAGTGGAGTATTCCTTGGAGATCAATTATGAACATGTATCAGATTGCAGACTGGTGTTGGATGTCAGCTCCAGAGGAGAAACAAAACTTGCTTTGTAAAGGCTTTGCAGAGGCTTAAATGTATATTTTAATAGAAAAAGAGAAGGCGTTTTCATGGGTATAACATGAACAATGCCTTCTCTTTTTTACTGATATAACCTACATTTAGAAAATCTCTATTTTGTCAGGCTTTTTTCTTCTTAGAGTCGTTTGTTTTATCTGTCTGTTTGGATTTGTCTTTTTTCTTAAAGCGGGAGAAGAATCCCTTTTTCTTAGGAAGAGGAAGCGGTGAACCACCTCTTACACTTTTTAATTCTGTTATGTAAAGACCACTTAATACAACTTTAACTTCTGCTTTTACAGGGAGCTGAAGAAATACACGCTCATCTGCGATTAAAGTAACGATCTTTGGACCGATCTTTGCTTTTACGATTGGGAGCTTTGCCCAGCGCATGTACTTTGGAGTCTGTTCTTCCACGATTTTAGGAAGTCCGGCTTCTTTTAATTTGAGTTTTTTCTTATCTATAATAAGCATAGATACAGTCTGAGCAGCTGCTTCCAGCAGTTCCTGCTGCTCTACCTGACGTTTTTCCAGCTTTCTTCCAAAGAAGTACAGCAACAAAAACAAGATCGCGACAACAAACAAAACAACCAAAATAACATTAAGAACAGTGTTTAACACGGGGTACCTCCATCTTATAGCGCTTTAGCTTTTGGCAAAATACGCTATTTTTTACATTATAGCTTATTTATTATAGCATTCATTTTATAAAAGCGCAATGAGAAAGAACTGAAAAATATAGAAAAAATTGCTTGACTTATTGACATAAACATGATAATCTAAAATGTGCATTATTGTGCGTTAGTGCGTTAAGGGCATTAGTATGCCCAAAAGAGATATGAAACTGAAATTAAGGAAGAGAACAAGGAAAACAGGGGTGAAACGTCAATGGATAAAAGCAGAATGCGTCCGGTAAAAGCCGGTAAAGGCGTGAGAATGAGCTTCTCCAGGCAGAAAGAAGTCCTTGAGATGCCAAACTTAATCGAGATTCAGAAAGATTCCTATCAGTGGTTTCTGGATGAAGGACTCCGTGAAGTTTTTGAAGACATTTCTCCAATTGCAGACTTTGCAGGTAACTTGAGTTTGGAATTTGTTGATTTTAAATTATGCAAAGATAAAGAAGATATCAAGTATACCATCGAGGAATGTAAGGAAAGAGATGCTACTTATGCCGCACCTTTAAAAGTAAAAGTAAGACTTTACAATAAGGATAAAGAGAACGAAGAAATCAATGAACATGAGATTTTCATGGGTGACCTGCCGCTAATGACAGATACCGGTTCTTTCGTAATTAACGGTGCGGAACGTGTTATTGTCAGCCAGTTAGTACGTTCCCCTGGTATTTATTATGGCATTGGACATGATAAAGTAGGTAAGGAGCTGTATTCTTGTACTGTGATCCCAAATCGTGGTGCATGGCTGGAATATGAAACAGACTCTAACGATATTTTTTATGTTCGTGTAGATAGAACCAGAAAAGTTCCGGTGACTGTGTTGATCCGTGCTCTGGGAGTTGGAACAAATGCGGAGATTTTGGAGCTGTTTGGTGACGAACCAAAACTTCAGGCAAGTTTCGCAAAAGATGTATCTAACAATTATCAGGAAGGTTTGCTGGAATTATATAAAAAGATCCGTCCGGGTGAGCCGCTGTCTGTAGATAGTGCAGAGAGTCTGCTCCACAGCATGTTCTTTGATTCAAGAAGATATGATCTGGCAAAAGTCGGAAGATATAAATTTAATAAGAAACTGCATTTAAAGAACCGTATTACCGGTCATAAGCTGGCTGAGGATGTTTTAGATCCGACAACCGGAGAAGTTATGGCAGAAGCTGGAACTGTAGTGAGCAAGGAATTGGCTGCAGAGCTTCAGAATGCAGCAGTAGAGTATGTATGGGTAGAGGGAGAAGAAAGAAAGCAGAAAGTTCTCTCTAATATGATGGTAGATCTGGATGCTTATGTGGATTTTGATCCGCAGGAAGCAGGTATTACAGAGATGGTATACTGGTCGGTTCTGGAAGAGATCCTGCAGAAAGGACTTTCCGGAGATGAGCTGAAAGAGGAGATTTCCAGAAATATACATGAACTGATCCCGAAGCATATTACCAGAGAGGATATTTTTGCTTCTATCAACTACAACATGCATCTGGAGTCTGGTGTGGGTAGTAGCGATGATATCGACCACTTAGGAAACCGCCGTATCCGTGCAGTAGGAGAACTGCTTCAGAACCAGTACCGTGTTGGTCTGGCACGTATGGAGAGAGTAGTAAGAGAGAGAATGTCCACACAGGATATCGAGGGTATCTCACCACAGTCTTTGATCAATATTAAACCAGTTACAGCAGCTGTAAAGGAGTTCTTTGGAAGTTCCCAGCTGTCCCAGTTTATGGATCAGAACAACCCGCTTGCTGAATTGACACATAAGAGAAGACTTTCCGCATTAGGACCTGGCGGTTTGTCCAGAGATCGTGCCGGATTCGAGGTTCGAGACGTACATTATACACATTATGGACGTATGTGTCCGATTGAGACCCCTGAAGGTCCTAATATCGGTCTGATCAACTCTCTTGCTACTTATGCAAGAGTGAATAAATATGGATTTGTAGAAGCGCCATATCGTGTGGTTGACAAGACAGATCCTGCAAATCCGGTGGTAACAGATGAGGTTATTTATCTGACAGCGGATGAAGAAGATAACTTTGTAGTAGCACAGGCGAATGAGCCGTTGGATGAACAGGGACATTTCATCCACAATAATGTCTCTGGACGTTTCCGTGAAGAGACTTCTGAGTTCCAGAAGAAGGCGATCGATCTTATGGACGTTTCTCCTAAGATGGTATTCTCTGTTGCTACATCTATGATTCCTTTCTTGGAGAACGATGATGCGAACCGTGCTCTGATGGGATCTAACATGCAGCGTCAGGCAGTGCCGCTTCTCTCCACAGAAGCACCGGTTGTCGGTACAGGTATTGAGGGCAAGGCTGCTGTAGACTCTGGTGTCTGCGTTGTTGCAAAATATGCTGGTGTTGTAGAGCGTTCTGCCTCTAATGAGATCATCATTAAGAGAGATGGAGATGGAAACAGAGATGTGTACCATCTGACAAAATTCTCCAGAAGTAACCAGTCTAACTGCTATAACCAGAAACCGATCGTCTACAAGGGAGACCATGTTGAAGCCGGAGAGGTGATCGCAGATGGACCATCTACTTCCAATGGTGAAATCGCACTTGGAAAGAACCCTCTGATCGGATTTATGACTTGGGAGGGATATAACTACGAGGATGCTGTCCTGTTG
>CAJMNU010000133.1 GCA_905214855.1 uncultured bacterium
GATCGAGATCCGTCAGACAAAATCCAGAGTCTATCTTGGCAATTATACCGAGTATACAAAGAAACGGCAGGAAATCCTTGATTCTTTGCAAAAGCAGTATTTAAACCAGCAGGCAGAGATCAAACATCAGGAAGAAGTCATTGCAAAGTTAAAGCAGTTTAACCGAGAAAAGTCGATCAAACGTGCCGAAAGCCGCGAAAAAATGTTAGACAAGATCGAACGGATCGATAAACCGATAGAGGAAAATACCAAAATGCATCTGCTTTTTACACCAAAGATCCAAAGTGGTAATGATGTATTAACGGTTAAGGGACTTTCAAAGCGTTTTGCCGATCATGTTCTTTTTGAAAATATTGATTTTGAGATCAAACGCGGAGAACGTGTTGCCCTGATCGGTGCAAATGGTACAGGAAAAACAACGATTCTAAAAATCATCAACCAGCTCATTGACGCTGATCAGGGTGAGATCCGTCTTGGGGCAAAAGTTCAGGTTGGCTATTACGATCAGGATCATCAGGTTCTTCATATGGAAAAAACACTTTTTGAAGAAATGCAGGATACATATCCAACTATGAACCATACAGAAATCCGTAATATCTTGGCTGCATTTCTCTTCACAGGAGATGATGTATTTAAGCGCATCAAAGATTTAAGTGGTGGGGAACGCGGCAGAGTTTCCCTTGCCAAGCTGATGCTCTCTGAAGCCAATTTCCTGATCCTTGATGAGCCTACAAACCATTTGGATATCACATCCAAAGAAATCCTCGAAAATGCGCTTGTCAATTATACAGGCACTGTACTCTGCGTCTCACATGACCGTTATTTTATCAATAAAACTGCTACTCGTATCCTTGACTTGGAAGACAATCATTTATACAGCTATATTGGTAACTATGATTATTATCTCGAAAAAAAGGATGCTGTCAGACAGGCAGTGCAGTCCCAGATAGTTCATGTATCCACAGAACCAGTCTCTGATTCCACTGGTAAACAGGATTGGAAATCCCAAAAAGAAGAACAGGCACTCAAACGTAAACGCCAAAATGCTCTGAAAAAAGTAGAGGAAGAAATTCATCAATTGGAAACAAGAGATAGTGAAATCGATGAACTTTTAGTTCAGCCAGACATTTGCACCAATGTAGCAAAATTGATGGAATTAAATCAGGAAAAGGAAGCTATTTCCGAAAAACTAGAACCTTTATATGAGCAATGGGAAGAACTGGCAGAAGATTCATAAAACTATATCTTCATTTATCAAAGAATTCAATTTTTTTCATTCAATGTATTTTGATATAAGATCAAAGAGACTACCACACTAATTTTCTTTAGTGTGGCAGCCTCTTTTTTATAAATATATGTTCTTAGATAGTATACTCTAAGATTTTCCTGCAAATTAAAGCATTTTCTTCATTTCATCTGCAACGAACTGTACCTTAGTACCAACAATAACCTGAACGGCATTTTTACTTGGACGAATCACACCAGCTACACCAGCTGCTTTGATCTTCTTTTCATCTACCTTTGTATAATCGTTGATTTCCAGACGAAGTCTTGTAATACAGTTATCAAGAGATTTTACATTCTCTTTTCCGCCAAGTCCCTCAAGAACTGCTGCTGCAACAGCTGTAAAGTCATTGTTTGCCAATGTTACTTTCATTTCTGCATCTAAATCATCGTCTTCTCTTCCTGGTGTCTTTAAATTAAACTTGGTGATCGCAAAACGGAAGATCACATAATAAACTACTGCTGTGATCAGACCTTCTACAACCAGCATATATGGTTTATTTGCCATAGGAAGACGGGAACTCAAGAACAGATCTACAAATCCTGCACTAAATCCAAATCCTGCTGTCCATCCAAAGGATGCTGTGATCGCAACAACGATTCCTGTTAAAATTGCATGAACCAGATATAAGCCAGGAGCTAAGAACATGAAAGAGAACTCCAATGGCTCTGTTACACCAGTAAAGAAGGAAGAAACTGCACCTGCTAAAAGCAGACCATAAGCAACTTTCTTTTTACCTGGTTTTGCACACTGATACATTGCAAATGCTGCTGCCGGAAGACCAAACATCATAACAGGGAAGAAACCTGCCTGATACATACCTACACGATAATTACCTACTACACCGCCTGCTGCGATCAACTCAGGTGTTGGATTCCAGAAGTTTCCAATGTCGTTGATTCCTGCCAGATTCTGCCAGAACACCTGATTCAAAGCATGATGCAGACCAGTTGGGATCAGAAGACGGTTGAAGAATGCGTAAACGCCTGCTCCGATCGCTCCCATATCTTTGATTACCATTCCTAAAGATACCAGTGCGTTATAAATAACTGGCCATACAAATAATAAAACTGCAGATACAACCAACATTGCTACAGATGTGACAATCGCAACACATCTTCTTCCACTAAAGAAAGATAATGCATCCGGAAGTTTTGTTTTGCTGAAACGATTGTAACATCCAGCTGCTACCAGACCAGAAATAATACCTGTAAACGCATTCTTGATCGCACCAAATGCCAGTGCCTCTCCTTCTGTCAACTCTCCCTTTAACATAGCTGCTACACCTGGATCCAGAAGTGTTGTCAGAACCAAAAATGCTACCAGACCAGAAAGTGCTGCTGCACCATCCTGTTCTTTTGCCATTCCGATCGCTACACCGATCGCAAACAGATATGGCAGGTTATCTACAACAGAACCGCCTGCTTTGATCAAAAATGCCGCGATTGCGCTGTTAGCTCCCCAGCCAGTTGGGTCAATCCAATATCCAATACCCATAAGCAGAGCTGCTGCTGGCAGCACAGCTACTGGAAGCATCAGAGATTTTCCCAGTTTTTGCATATACTTCATCATAAGTATACCCTCCTTTTGTCCCTAAGGACTAATTTTATTTCATTCTGCAAAAATGCAGAACATTTCAAAATCCAATCTTTTTTGTCAGCTCTTGAAGTTTTTTCAAGGCATCTTCCTCTTTTTCTCCATCCAAACTGAACAAAACTTCTTCCCCTGTACCAATTCCCAGAGCAAGCATAGCTAAAATATTCTTAGCATCTGCCTTACCATTTCTGCTGTCTAAACAAATCTGACAAGGATATGGCAGCATAGCTGATGCAATCTGAACTGCTGGTTTTGCATGAAGTCCTTCTTCATCTTTTATCTTATAACTCCAGCTGATCATCCTTTGCCTCCAATTTCTTAGACACCTCTTCTTTTAACCCAAAAGTTCAATAATTGTATCCTGATTGGTCACATGCATCCCACTGTTACATTTCATATCAGGAAATTCTGGGGTATTGCAGACTAATACTGGGGTGATCACATCATACCCCTCTTCCTTGATCTTCTCCAGATCAAATTCCAAAAGAAGATCGCCTGCTTTTACATGATCTCCTGCCTTTACATAAGCTGTATAATATTTTCCGCCCAACTTTACAGTATCCAAACCTACATGAATGATGATCTCTGCTTTTTCATGCTCTGTTGTCATACTAATTGCGTGTTTTGTATCAAATACCATAGAAATCTCCCCATCTACCGGAGCTGTGATTTTACCTTCTTCCGGGATAATAGCAACACCTTTTCCCAAGATTTCCTGACTGAAAGTTGGATCATTTACCTCCTTCATCGGCACTGCTGTACCTGTAACTGGAGACAACAATTTTCCCTTTTCCTCTTTTCCAAATAATTTTTTTAATCCTCCAAACATTGCAATCTCTCCTTTCTAAATCTAACAACTCTCTTTTTACTCTATATAATATCTTTTTCAGGTAATATCTTTTTCAGGTACAATTCTTCTAATATGAACAGCTAAATATGCAACTTCCTCTTCAGTTACCTTATGTGCATATCGTTTCTGGATAAAATGCTGTATTTTCTGACTGCAGGCATATTCTGCAGGATACAGCCTTTCAATCATAGGGCTTAAATCCTGCATTCCCTCTTTTGCAAATTCTTTGTTATAGATCCGCCTTGCCAGAAAACGGAGATGTGTGATAAAACGTTCATAGGCAAGGGAATTCTCCTCCAAAGTAATATGAAAATATTCTGATACAATGTCTAATACCTGTTGGATCAACTCTGTAATATCCAATGTTTCTCCAATCATAGTATTGTATTCTGCACTCAATACATGAAGCGCCATAGAAGCTGCCTCATCTTCCGGAAGATGAATCCCCAGTCTTTCTTGGATCAAATGGATTCCATATTCTCCAATCTGATACTCTTCCTTATAAAAGCTCTGGATCTCTCTTAAAAGTGGAGTAGAAAACATCATATTTTTGTGAAAACGCTCAATTGCAAAATTAATATGATCTGTCAATGTAATATATATATTCTGGTTCAGTGGCTTTTTTAAAAGCTCTTTGGCATATCTGATGATATCTGTAGAGATTTCAATATGTTCAAGCGGAAGATTCTTCAGCAGTGTCTTAAACTGATCCAAAGCATCCTCGCTTTCCAGACGGAATACTTTTTCCACTCGTTCTGGCAGGATCTCCATTCCT
>CAJMNU010000134.1 GCA_905214855.1 uncultured bacterium
TATCCTTGATGATACGAAGCATTGCTTCTTCTGTCAGCGAATCTGTATCGTGTACGACAGGTCCATATAGCTCAACCACAGCCGTCAGATACGGATTTTCTGAAGAAAATTCCAAAAGCTGTGCTCTCTCCAGTCCTTCCACCATTACACGACTTACATTTTGTGGCATCTTTACTACCTGAACGACTCTTGCGATCGTTCCAATCTGATACAAATTTTCTGTAGAAATCTCAGATTTTTCTGCATTTTTCTGTGCTACCAAAAAAATCTTCTGTTCTTGCAGCATTGCCTTCTCCACAGCAGCGATCGACTGTGGACGGCTCACATCAAAAGGAATCACCATTTTGGGGAGTATTGTCAAACCACGCAGAGCAACTGCGGGCATCTCCATTTTTGTCATCTCCATAGACCTGCTGTCACTCAAATTGTTTTATATTCATCTGTCAAAAAAACTGACCACATTTCATGCCTTTTCTCTCCTATTTTGAGTGACCTCTCCTTTCTCTGGTCTTTTTTGTTTGTATTTTGCCAAATTGAATCATCTTTTCTTAAACTCTTCTATCTTGTTTCCTGATTCTTTGGCTCTGATACCTTGTATTCTTATTATTGTATATAATAGGGGAGGGCTGCCTATTTTATGATGCAACTCTCCCCTGTCTGACGATCAGGCAATCTCACCTGACTTATCTTTTTTTATCTTTGAAGACATATTATTTCGTGGAACTACCGTGTCACGATATACAACATCAGGTGATGTTTTTTCTTCCACCGTAGCTTTTGTGATTGTGCAAATGCCAATATTTTCCTCTGATGGTATTTCATACATCAGATCCATCAAAACACTTTCTAAGATCGATCTAAGACCTCTCGCTCCAGTATTTCTATCCAATGCCATCTTTGCAATCGCATGTACGGCTTCCTCTGTAAACTCCAGCTTTACATCATCCATCTCAAACAGTTTCTGATACTGTTTAGTAAGAGCATTTTTCGGTTCTGTCAGGACACGGATCAAAGCATTTTCATCCAACATTCCCAAAGATACCGTAACCGGCACACGTCCGATAAACTCTGGGATCAATCCAAATTTTACCAGATCCTCCGGCATAACCTTACGGAACATCTCATCGATATCTGTATGATTTTTATCTACAATCTCCGCATTAAATCCAATAGAGCCTGCACCCAGACGATTTTCTACGATTTTTTCCAAACCGTCAAAAGCTCCTCCGCAGATAAACAGAATATTGGTTGTATCGATCTGCAAAAGCTCCTGATGCGGATGTTTTCTTCCTCCCTGTGGCGGAACACTTGCGACAGTACCTTCCAGAATCTTTAAAAGAGCCTGCTGTACTCCCTCACCTGAAACGTCTCTGGTAATTGAAACATTCTCTGATTTTTTTGTGATCTTATCAATCTCATCAATATAGACTATTCCATACTGTGCCCGCTTGATATCATTATCTGCCGCCTGAATCAGCTTCAAAAGGATATTCTCCACATCCTCTCCCACATATCCGGCTTCTGTCAATGCTGTCGCATCAGCAATCGCAAATGGTACATTTAAAATCTTTGCAAGGTTCTGCGCAAGATAGGTCTTACCGCATCCTGTCGGACCAAGCATCAAAATATTACTCTTTTGCAGCTCTACATCCGATTTATTCTTGCTCAAAACTCTTTTATAATGGTTATATACTGCAACACAGAGAACCTTTTTGGCTTCTTCCTGTCCGATCACATATTCGTCCAGATATGCCTTCATATCCTTGGGTTTCAGTAGATTCACATTTTTGAGATTTTCAGTCAGCTGCTCCTCATCGCCCTCTAATTCTTCTTCTAGGATCTCTGCACAAAGTTCAATGCATTCATCACAAATGTATACTTTATTATTGGGCGAGGAAATCATTTTCCTGGCCTCATTCTGTGTTCTTCCACAGAAAGAACAGCAGATGTCGTCTATTCTGCCTGGCATCTTTTCACCTCTATCAATTTTCCATACCAACCTACATGGTATACCAACCTGTTATTTCCTGCCAAAAAGAAGTATTTCTGGCAGGAAAGTAAGATTTTTACATTTAATGGTTGGTAATCACCTGATCGATCAGACCATATTCTTTTGCTTCCTCAGCTGTCATATAATGGTCTCTCTCTGTATCCCGTTCAATCACTTCCAACGGTTTTCCTGTATTTTCAGCAAGAATCCGATTCAGTTTTTCACGGGTCTTTAAAATCTGCTCTGCAACAATGTTGATCTCTGTTGCCTGTCCCTGTGCACCACCGCTAGGCTGGTGAATCATCACTTCTGCATTTGGAAGAGCAAAACGCTTGCCTTTTGCACCTCCAGAAAGAAGAAATGCTCCCATACTTGCAGCCATACCAATACAGATTGTGGAAACGTCACTCTTAATATAGTTCATGGTATCATAGATAGCCATACCTGCTGTGACAGATCCACCCGGGCTGTTGATATACAGATGGATATCCTTTCCCGGATCCTCTGCTTCCAGGAATAACAGCTGTGCCACAACCAAGTTTGCAGACACATCGGTTACTTCTTCACCCAGAAAAATAATTCTTTCTTTTAACAGTCTGGAGTAAATATCATAAGAACGCTCTCCGCGGCTTGTTGACTCAATGACATAAGGTATTACGCTCATTTACATATCCTCCTTATTCATGGTGAGACTTTTTATACTAACTTTGCCTCTGCTACCAGGAAATCAACTGCTTTCTGAACAGCCAGATCCTCTCTTAAGTGACCAAGCTCACGCTCACCCATGTACTCTTTGATCTTTTCAACTTCCATCTTATAACTCTCGGACATCTTCTTCAGTTCTTCTTCCATCTCCTCATCGGATGTCACAATATTCTCTGCTGCTGCAACAGCTTCAAGAACCAGTCTGGTCTCAATTCTCTTAACAGCCTGAGGTTTCATCTGCTCTTTGATCATATCGATGTTCATACCTGTATATTTCAGATACTGATCAAACGGGATTCCCTGAGCCTGCATTCTCTGTGCAGTCTCCTCGATCATATTGCGTACCTGAGAATCGATCATCGCTTCCGGAATCTCCATCTGCGCATTCTCAACAACTTTCTCTACGATCTTATTCTCGTTCTCTCTCTCAGCTTCTTTCTGCTTTCTCTCAGCCAGTTTTCCCTTTACATCAGCCTTGTACTCATCCAAAGTATCGAAATCAGAAACTTCTCCTGCAAATTCATCATTGATCTCAGGCAGTTCTTTTACTTTGATCTCTTTTACTTTTACACGGAACATAGCTGGCTTTCCAGCGATCTCTTCTGCATGGTATTCTTCTGGGAAAGTAACATTCACTTCACACTCTTCGCCAATGTTCTTTCCAACCAGCTGATCTTCAAATGTATCAATGAAGGAATGACTTCCGATCACTAACGGGTAATCCTCTCCCTTGCCGCCATCGAATGCCTTGCCATCTACAAATCCCTCAAAATCGATTGTAACAGTATCATTCATCTCTACTGCTCTGTCTTCTACTGCTACCATTCTGGAGTTCTGCTCCTGCACTCTCTTCAGTTCTTTCTCTACATCTTCATCTGTTACTTCTGCATTTGCTTTCTCTACTTCGATACCTTTATACTCTCCCAGAGTAACCTCTGGTTTTACAGCTACGGTTGCTGTGTAGATAAAGGTTTTTCCTTTTTCGATCTGAACCACGTCGATCTCTGGTCTGGAAACGATGTCCAATCCACTCTCTTCTGCTGCTGCATCGTATGTCTTTCCGATCACTTCATTTGCAGCATCCTCATAAAATACACCAGCGCCATACATCTTCTCGATCACAGCCTGTGTTGCTTTTCCTTTACGGAAACCAGGAATGTTAAATCTTCCCTTGTTTTTATTATAAGCGCTCTTGATTGCGCTCTCAAATTCTTCGGCAGTTGCTTCAATTGTCAGCTTTGCCATGTTCTTCTCTAACTTCTCTACCTGTAAACTCATGTCTAGGGTTCCCTCCTTGAAAATATATGTGAACCGCCGTTCCGTCAGGGCGCTACACTTCAATTTATCATTATATCATAATCTCTCTACAAATTCCAGTATTATTTTTTATTTTCACACTGTTCCAGTTCTTCTATGATCCCAACTACCTGTGATGGATGAGAGATCAGATACTCTGGTGCAAAACGCTCCAGTTCTTCCTTCTTCCGAAATCCCCAAAGTACCCCTACTGTCTTGATCCCTGCTGCCTTTCCGGTTTGCATATCCGTATTGGTATCTCCAAAATACAGGCATTCCTCAGGTTTTAGATTTAAATGATCCAGAATCTGAAATACACCTGCCGGATTTGGTTTTACAGGTATCCCTTCTGTCTGTCCCAGTACCTGATCAAACATCTCTCCACCAAAAACATAAGAGACATTCTCCATTGTCTGGGCATGTGGTTTGTTCGAAAACACAGCAGTCTGAATTCCTCTTTTTTTCAACTCTCTCAACATATCACGG
>CAJMNU010000135.1 GCA_905214855.1 uncultured bacterium
TCGGAACTCTTAACTGGGGGCTGGTCGGTTTGTTTAATTTTAATCTGGTTACATTTCTCTTTGGAGGAATCCCGTGGGTTGCAAGGATCATCTATATTCTGGTAGGGATCTGTGGACTTTATCTTTTCACATTTATGGGAAGAGACAGCAGGGAAGCATAATTCTCTCAGTTTTGTAATGGTATACCTGCCCCAACACACGTCATATATGCGATGGTTGCAATATGGCGTGTGTTTTTTAGTTCAGGTGATTCTGGTATCATGTGATAGAAATACAAAGGAAAGGATAGGAAAGGGAATATGAACATATTAGTCAGTGCGTGTCTTTTAGGTGTGGCATGTCGATACGATGGCAAAGAAGGAAAAAATTATGGATGGCTGGAGCGCTATCCTGATATCCATTTTATACCAGTATGTCCGGAACAACTGGGAGGACTGCCGACGCCAAGAGTTCCGGCGGAGAGAAAGAGTGGGTCAGAGGATGCAGATGTGTGTGTTGTGACAGCAGACGGGAGAGATGTGACAAAAGAATATGAGAGAGGAGCAGAAGAGGCTCTTCGGCTGGCGAAACTGTATCACTGTCAGGCAGCGATCCTGAAAGAGAGAAGTCCATCCTGTGGGAGTAGGGAAATTTATGATGGGAGTTTTTCGCACACTACTATTGTGGGAGAGGGTGTGACAGCGGAGAAACTGCGAAATATGGGAATTCAGGTTTATGGGGAGAGTGAAGCAGAAGAAATGCTGCAAAAATATAGCAAGACAATTTAAAAATATAGCAAAAAAAGATAAAATACGGGGTAAAAAAGCAAGATTTTACTATATTTTTATAAGGAACTATGGTATAATGAACATGTTTGATAAGTATTTCACAAACTCAACAGGAACAAAAAAGTTGTGTATCATATCAGGCAAGTGGAGTATAAAGCATAACAGTAAAGGAGAAAAGAGAATGGCAAACAGAATTGTATTAAATGAAACATCATATCATGGAGCCGGAGCAATCTCCGCTATCGTAGAAGAGGCACAGAGAAGAGGTTTTCAGAAGGCATTTGTATGTTCTGACCCAGATCTGGTAAAATTTGGTGTGACAGGAAAAGTGACAAAACTTTTGGATGATGCAGGTCTGGCTTATGAATTATATTCTAATATCAAACCAAACCCAACAATTGAGAATGTACAGACTGGTGTAGAGGCATATAAGAATGCAGGAGCAGATTACATCATCGCAATCGGTGGTGGTTCTTCTATGGATACTGCAAAAGCAGTAGGTATCATTATCAATAATCCAGAATTTGCTGATGTGAGAAGTCTTGAGGGCGTTGCTCCTACAAAGAAACCATGTGTTCCGATCATCGCAGTTCCTACAACAGCAGGTACAGCCGCAGAAGTTACCATCAACTATGTAATCACTGATGTAGAAAAGAAACGTAAATTTGTATGTGTAGATACACATGATATTCCGGTTATCGCAGTGGTTGATCCTGAGATGATGGCTTCTATGCCAAAAGGTCTGACAGCAGCTACTGGTATGGATGCTCTGACTCATGCGATCGAAGGTTATATTACCAAGGGAGCATGGGAGATGACAGACATGTTCCATATCACAGCAATTGAGATGATCGCAAAACATTTAAGAGGTGCTGTTGCAAATACCAATGAAGGTCGTGAGGGAATGGCACTGGCTCAGTATGTAGCTGGTATGGGATTCTCTAATGTAGGTCTTGGAATCGTACATTCTATGGCACATGCCTTAGGAGCTGTATATGATACACCACATGGTGTTGCAAATGCAATCCTGCTTCCAACTATCATGGAATATAATGCAGATGCAACAGGTGAGAAGTACCGTGCGATCGCAAAGGCAATGGGTGTAGAAGGAACAGAAAACATGACTCAGGAAGAATACCGCAAGGCAGCTGTAGATGCAGTAAAGAAACTGTCTCAGGATGTAGGTATTCCGGCTGATCTGAAAGAGATTGTAAAAGAAGAGGATGTTACATTCTTAGCAGAATCTGCAATCAAAGATGCCTGCACACCAGGAAACCCGAAAGATCCGACACTGGAAGACATCATTGCATTGTACAAATCCCTGATGTAATCTACAAAGTGTGTAAAGTGTGGATATTGTTTAGAACAATATATTAACAGGTTAAATAAAAGAATATTTGCAGCCCTTGGTCGCTATGGCGGTCAGGGGCTGCTTTTTGATAAATTGTATTATTAAGGAAATTGTCACTTTTCAGCATACAAAAATATGGTATAATGAGCTTTACAAATGTCTGCGTTTTTGCAGTTTTAAGATGATGTGATACAGTATGATGAACGAAAGAACGAGAAAGAGAGAATAATATAACACATAAGAAAGGGGAAATGTCACAGTTTTTTGTTGGAAAGGCAGAAGACTGTGGCAGTTTGATGGAATGAGAAAAACAAGAGTTTTAACCTGTATGATTGCGGCTGCGCTGTTGGTTTCACAGCCACTGTATGTATACGCTGACACACAGATTTCTTTAGAAGGACCTTCTGGTCAAAATGCTGGAAATACAGGAAGTAATAACAATCAGATGAATAGTACCAATGGGCTTCCTATGGCTGGAACAGAGGGAACACAGATGGGGGGAACAAATCAGAGTCATACACAGTCTCCTAACGGCAGTCAGACAAATTCTAATGTGCCGGGAGGAAATACGACAAATGGCAATTCAGGGAATTCCAATGCAGAGCAGGTTCCGGGGGCAGGGAAGCCTGGAAATCAGAGCAATGCAGGAAGTATGGGAAATGCACAGAATCCAGGAACAGGAAGCACAGGGGCATCGCCTTCTCAGGGACCGGGATCAGGCAGCAGTTCTACAACATCCCCACAAACTCCAGAAAATACAGGAAATACTTCCCCTCAGCAGACCGTAAGGGATGGATCTACTCCAGAGAAGGCACTTTTATATGTGACAAAAGATTATAAGGGAAACAGCCAAAGTCTTTCCAAACCCACTGTTCAGTCTGAGGGTGCTTATCTGTATAATGCGACAACCGGTGAGACACTGTTTGAAAAGAATGCAGGAAACCATTTTTATCCTGCAAGCATCACGAAGTTGATGACAGCGCTTTTGGTTTTAGAAAACTGTAAATTGGATGATGTTGTGACCTATCATTCTTCTGCTGTGGGTCATCTGGAATCTGGAGCAGTAAAGCTTGGACTCACAGAGAGAGATCAGCTGACAGTGCGAGACAGTTTATATGCTTTATTATTAAAGTCAGCAAATGATGTGGCAGCGGGGTTAGCAGAACATGTAGCCGGATCCGAGGCAGATTTTGCCAAAATGATGAATGACAGGGCGAAAGCCATCGGATGCCGTAATACCAATTTTGTCAATCCACATGGGTTAAATGATACCAATCATTATACAACTCCGCATGATATGGCATTGATCGCAGCAGAGGCATTTAAAAACAGTGAGCTTTGTAAGATCAACAGTACGCTGACATATAAGATCCCAGCTTTGAAAAAGGTCACTACAGAGAGAACGATCACACTGGGGCATAAGATGTTCTTTAAAAATGATTCCCGTTATTATGAGGGAGTGATTGGAGGAAAGACAGGATATACTTCCAAGGCAGGCAATACACTTGTAACGTGTGTGGAGAGAGAAGGAACACGTTTGGTCGCAGTTGTTTTAAAGAGCAAACAGACCCATTATCAGGATACCAAGGCGATGTTGGACTACGGATTCGATCAGGCATTCCAGAAAAAAGAACAAAGTGGGGAAATACATCAGGGTGAATGGAAAAAGAACGAGTATGGCTGGTACTTTGTAAATGAGACAGGAAATTTTGTAAAAAACATCTGGATGAACATTGATGATAACATATATTTGTTTGATACAGACGGATATATGGCGACTGGATGGAAAAATGTCAACAAAGAATCATGGTATTATTTTGGACAAAGTGGTATCATGAAAAAGAAATGTTGGGTACAGACGAATGGACAGTGGTATTATCTGACAGAAGATGGAAAACTGTTTACCAATGGCGTAACTCCGGATGGATATAAAGTAGATCAATTTGGTATCTGGCAGCAGTCATGATGTCTTGACAGGGACTTTCTTTGCGTTGTAGGATAAGGAAAGAAAAAAGAGAACCATAAAAGAGTGTTTGTGGGGCGGAAGGAACGAAACATGAAAGAAAAACTATATACCATTGATGTAAACGATGCATGGAAAGCAGGGGATGAGTGTCCATTCTGTTATTTGGAAAGAAAATTGGAACAGGATACGATTTCCTTTGTACTTGGATCTTCCTATATGGAAAGCGACATAAGAGAACAGACAGATCAGATTGGATTTTGCAGAGTACATACCAAAAAAATGTATGATTATGGAAATTATTTGGGAAATGCGTGGATTTTAAAGACCCGTATGAAGTATCTGAATCAGAATCTGAAAGAGAGGATGAAAGAATATTCTCCTGAAAAAAAGA
>CAJMNU010000136.1 GCA_905214855.1 uncultured bacterium
ATATGAATATAAAATTTATGTCCATAAAAAAGATTTTGAGAAGGCACTTTTTTTGATCCAATAGCATAGTTGAGTATAGTGATCTGTTTGTTTTCTGATAAAGGAAATAAAAGGCATATTACAATAATTGGGGGGAAATATGGTTATTTTGATAACAGGAGCTTCCCATACGGGAAAAACATGTACAGCACAGAAATTATTGGAACAATATCATTATCCGTATCTTTCAATAGATCATTTAAAAATGGGATTGATCCGAAGTGGGAATACAAATCTGACTCCAGAGGATGATGAGGAATTAGAAAATTACTTGTGGCCGATTGTTTTAGAGATCATTAAGACGGCAATTGAAAATAAGCAGAATCTCATTGTGGAAGGTTGTTATATCCCGTTTGACTGGAAAAAAGATTTTACAGAGAATTATTTAAAAGAAATACATTATAATTGCCTTGTGATGAGCAGGGACTATATTGAGAAACATTTTGATAAAATCAAGCAATATGCCAATGTCATTGAAAAGCGTTTGGATGATACAGGGTGTACTATGGAATCTGTTATAAGAGATAACATGTATTATTTAAAGATGTGCAAAAAATATGGCTGTAAATATGTCCTGATTGAAGAAAAATATCCGGAAAAAATAAATTTGCCAGTATAGTATAGATGTATATATCTGTTCTTGCCATTTTAAATGGAATACAGTATGATGAACATATCAGGAAAACAAAAATATTTTATAAAGGAGAAGAGATTATGTATCGGATTTCTAACTTTACAGACAATGATGATGTAAAAGTATTGTCATCACTTGGAGCTTTTCAGGTAGTAGAATATCAGCGGGATTTGAGTGTGAGTCCGGGGTCTGCGATCACAGCATATTATTGTTCTGAGATGAATGTGAGAAAACGTCAGTTAGTATGCCATTTGGGACAGGCAGGTGTCACGATTCAGGCTGGAGCGATGCAGTGGATGCTTGGAAATGTCAATGCAACTACAGGAATAAAAGGGGTCGGAGATTTTTTTGGAAAAGCAGTTCGGGGCAGAGCCAGTGGAGAATCTACGATCAAGCCAGAGTATACTGGAGATGGCATTTTAGTATTAGAACCAACATATAAGCACTTGATCCTGATGGATGCTGAGGAATGGGGAGGTTCTGTTGTCTTGGATGATGGGCTGTTTTTGGCATGTGAGTCCAGTTTGAAACACAAGACAGTGATGCGTGCAAACCTGTCTTCCGCTGTGGCAGGAGGAGAAGGCTTATTTAATTTAAGTCTAAATGGAAGTGGTGTCTTCTGTCTGGAATCTGACTGTCCAAAAGAAGAGTTGATTGAGATCACACTTCAAAATGATGTGCTGAAAATAGATGGAAATTATGCTATTGCATGGAGCAAAAGCTTGGATTTTACTGTAGAGCGCTCTGGAAAGAGCTTGATCGGATCTGCTGCATCTGGTGAGGGGCTTGTGAATGTCTATCGTGGTACTGGAAAGGTATTGATGATGCCGACTGCAAAAATGCCTAATATTTAAAATTTATCCAATGTGTCGTCCCTCTCCTGCTGTAGTTGTGGGAAGTGCCAAAGTAAAACGATTAGATTTAGTCAATAGGGATGATAGAAGGGGAATGATCTTATTACAATATCTCAAACGTTTTTTGCTGTAGACATGTGAAAGGTTAAGCAAAAGAGATAAAAACAGCAAACTATAAGGTTACATAGATAAAAGGAGGAACGTTGCAAATGACTCACAAATATGTGTTTGGAACATATGTACAGACTGAGGCATCAGTGATACCCATAGAAGAAGCTCATGGTACAGTTACACATTTAATAGAGCAGGGAGACCATGTTTATGGTTACCATATGGCAGATGAAGATATTGTCTATGGTTTGGGTGAGGCGATCCGTGGGATCAATAAAAGAGGATGGGTGTATGAATCTTTCTGCAATGATGATCCAGATCATGTAGAGACCATTCTTTCACTCTATGGTGCACATAATTTTTTTATAGTAGATGGTCAGGAAACATTCGGGATTTTTGTGGATGCACCGCAGAAAGTTCGGTTTGATATAGGATATACACAAAGAGAATGGATAAAAATTACGATCGCATCAGGTGGATATGCATTGTATGTGATTGAGGGGGAAAATCCTCTTGCGATCATCAAAGAATTCCGCCATATGATTGGGAGAAGTTATATTCCTCCAAAATGGGCATTTGGATATGGGCAGAGCCGTTGGGGGTATAAAACAGAAGCAGATATCAGAAAAGTAGCAAGTGAACATAGGACAAAGCAGATTCCACTGGATAGTATTTATATGGATATTGACTATATGGAACGCTATAAAGACTTTACAGTGGATAAGGAAAAGTTCCCAGATCTGAAAGGACTTGTTAAAGATCTGAAAGAGCAGGGAATCCATCTAGTGCCGATCATTGATGCAGGTGTGAAAGTGGAAGAGGGATATTCTGTATATGAGGAAGGGGTACAAAATGGTTATTTTTGTACCAATGAAGATGGAAGCAATTTTGCTGCTGGTGTGTGGCCGGGAAAAGTGCATTTCCCTGATTTCCTGAATCCAAAAGCGAGAGAGTGGTTTGGAAATCATTATCAAACATTGCTGGATCAGGGAATAGAGGGCTTTTGGAATGATATGAATGAGCCGGCAATCTTTTATTCTGAAGAACATATGAAAGAAGTGTTTGAGGAATTGAGAGAGTATCAGACAAAGAATCTGGATGTGGATACTTTCTTTGGGATGAAGGATCTTGTGCAGCAGACGACAAACCGGATGGAGGATTATCAGAGCTTTTATCACAAATATCAAGGGGAGAAAGTCCGTCACGATCAGGTTCACAATATCTATGGCTATTGTATGACAAGAGCGGCAGGAGAAGCATTTGAACGGCTAAGACCAGATAAAAGAGTTCTAATGTTTTCCAGAGCATCTTATATTGGAATGCATCGGTATGGAGGAGTTTGGATGGGAGACAACCGATCATGGTGGTCTCATTTGCTGATGAACCTGAAGATGCTGCCATCTTTGAATATGTGTGGATTTCTGTATACAGGAGCAGATATTGGGGGCTTTGGAAGCGATACGACAGAGGATCTGATGCTGCGTTGGCTGGAGCTTGGCATTTTTACTCCTCTTATGAGAAATCATGCATCTAAGGGGACGAGAGAACAGGAATTTTATCAGTTTG
This sequence comes from uncultured bacterium, assembly GCA_905214855.1. Lineage (GTDB taxonomy): Bacteria > Bacillota > Clostridia > Lachnospirales > Lachnospiraceae > CAJMNU01. The sequence continues at coordinate 3,205 of CAJMNU010000136.1, forward strand.
AGCATACAGATGAGTTTAGAAATATCATTCAGCTTCGCTATGCACTTCTTCCATATCTTTACAGTGAGTTTATGAAAGCAGTACTTTTGGATGATATGATGTTTCAGCCATTGGCATTCGTATATCCAAATGATGTTCATGCAAAAGAAGTAGAAGATCAGCTGATGGTTGGAGACAGTATCATGATCGCCCCAGTCTATACACAGAATGCAAATGGACGATATGTATATCTTCCAGAAGAAATGAAATTGTATCGTATAAGAAACTGTCAGGATATGGATGTGGAAGTTTTATCTGCTGGTCATCATTATGTGAGAGCAAAACTAAATGAGGTGTTGATCTTTGTCCGCCCAGACCATATTGTGCCATTGGCAAAACCGGGAATTTGTGTAGAAGATACAGATACTTCCAAACTTTACTTGCTGCATTTTGTAAAAGAAGAAGCACAGTATCTTTTGTATGATGATGATGGTTATGAGAAAGATTATAGTATGGAAGATCATACAAGCAAAATCACAGTGAGAGAGAATGGAGAGATCACAGTAGAAGGTGTGAGAAAGTTGGAATGTAGTCTTTCAGAAGTATAAAAATAAGTGAAATAGAACAAAAATGAAACATCCGGCATGAGCTGCCTTGGTTTTTACAAGATAGCTTGTGCCGAAATATATTCTGGGATAAAAAGGGGATTTTGGATCAAAGTATTGTGGTGGAGTTGTTTTTTGTGTAAAATCTTTATATAATCTTAATATGGATGGGGCTTTATTTATACATGTTTAATGTGAATTAAGATATGATAAAGAAAATAAAAAGATGATATAAAGGAGTGTACAGGTTGAGATGCTAGAAAAAGGACAACACAGGCATATCACATCCCTCCAAGTAATCATATTAGGCTTTTTTGGCGTGATTTTGTTAGGAGGGTTGCTTTTAATGCTGCCATTTTCGACAAAAGATGGACAGGGAGCATCTTTTGCTGATGCAATATTTACTTCTACATCAGCTGTATGTGTGACAGGATTGGTGGTTCAGGATACAGCAACCTATTGGTCTGTCTTTGGACAATTGATCATTTTGCTGTTGATCCAGATAGGAGGCATGGGGGTCGTAACAGTGGCAGTTGCGATCACGACATTTTCAGGAAGAAAAATCGGTCTTATGCAAAGAAGTGTTATGCAGGAGGCTATTTCTGCACATCAGGTAGGCGGTATTGTAAGGATGACAAAATTTATCTTAAAGACAAGCCTTCTGATCGAG
>CAJMNU010000137.1 GCA_905214855.1 uncultured bacterium
CTTATGGCACCAACAGAGGTACTTGCCAGACAACATTATGAGTCTATCAAAAAGCTGTTTTCTGCTGCCGGAATTTCAAAAGTTCCTGTTTTGATTACTGGTTCCATGACAGCAAAGGAAAAGAAAATCGCATATGAAAAAATTGCTTCTCATGAGGCAGATATCATTATTGGGACACATGCCCTGATTCAGGAAAAAGTGAAATATGATAAGCTGGCTCTGGTCATAACAGATGAACAACATCGGTTTGGCGTAGGGCAGAGAGAATCTTTAGGGGAAAAAGGAAATACCCCTCATGTACTGGTCATGAGTGCAACTCCAATTCCAAGAACACTTGCGATCATTTTGTATGGAGATCTGGATATTTCTGTTATGGATGAACTTCCACAGGGAAGACAGGAGATTAAGAATTGTGTAGTGGGAACGGGATACCGTGCAAGAGCATATCGTTTTTTGGAACAGGAAGTGGCAGCAGGACATCAAGCCTATGTGATATGTCCTATGGTAGAATCTAGTGAATTGATGGATGCTGAAAATGTGTTAGATTATACACAAACGTTACGCCATGCCTTGCCAAATACGATAAGAGTGGAATATTTGCACGGAAAGATGAAGGGAAAAGAAAAAAACCGGATCATGGAACAGTTTGCATCTGGACAGATCCAGATTTTGGTTTCTACAACGGTGATCGAGGTTGGAGTGAATGTGCCAAATGCAACGGTAATTATGATAGAAAATGCAGAGCGGTTTGGATTGGCACAGCTGCACCAATTGAGGGGGAGAGTAGGAAGAGGAAGTTCACAATCCTATTGTATTCTTGTAAATACATCAGAAAGTGAAGAAAGCAACAAAAGATTGGAAATTTTAAATCATTCTAATGATGGATTTTACATTGCATCAGAAGATTTAAAACTGAGAGGACCAGGGGATTTGTTTGGAATACGCCAAAGTGGGGAGATGGAGTTTGCACTAGCTGATATTTTTACAGATGCTTCTTTGTTACAGGATGTATCCAGAGAGGTCAAAGAGCTTTTGGAACAAGATTCCAATCTTTGTATGGAAGAACATCAGTATTTAAAAAAATATCTGGATTCTTATTTGAAAAAGAGTTATGATAAAATCAATCTTTGATAGGAAAATAAGACTTTTGGAATAGAAAGGGGAAAGAGTGTATGAGTAATGCAGTAATGGAAAATATATTGACAAGAAGAAGTGTCAGAGCTTTTGAGAAGAAACCAATATCAAGAGAGATTCTGGAACAGATTGCACAAGCTGCGATTTATGCACCAAGTGGAATGGGACGGCAGACGTGGCAGTTTACTGTGGTCATGGATACAGACAAGATACAAAAGTTAGCATCTGTAATTGAAAAAGAACTTGGGAGACATGGGTATGATATGTACCAGCCAGCTGCACTTATTATCCCTTCTAATGAAAAAACAAGTCCGTTTGGCAGAGAGGATAATGCATGTGCTTTGGAAAATATCTTTTTGGCAGCACATTCTTTTGGTATTGGTTCTGTCTGGATCAATCAGCTCAATCAGATCAGCGAACGTCCAGCGGTGAGAGAGATTTTGAAAGAATTTGGAATTTTGGATGAACATGTGGTATATGGTATGGCAGCACTGGGATACCCAAAAGAAGAATTTAAGAAAGAGGTTTCCAAAATTGGGAAAATTCATTTTGTTTCTTAAAAAAATATGCCTAATTTATAAAAAAATAAAAACTGCTTGCTATTTTGAAAAAAATCCCGTATAATGTCGATAACTTAATTTGAGGCTTACAGCTGTATAGCTAAACAGGAAAAGGGAGTAGTTTTAATACAGTGTCACCATCACGCCGGAAACGGCTGGCGCTGTATACCATTTTGGGTACAAGACTTTTCATGTATTCATTCGCATGGATACATGAGGAGTCTTTTTTTGTTCCATAATTAGGAGAGGTTGTTTCTTTATGGAATAAGTATTTGGAGTGGAAGTCCAGATTGGCATGTGGTGAGGGAAAACGAGGTGCGGCTGTGCTGTGAAATTAGGAATAGAAAAAAAGGAGATGCATCTTATGAAACCATTTTATCAATTGTCAGGTGATGAAGCATTAGAAAAACTGAAAACGCATGATAAGGGTCTTTTGTCAAGCGAAGTACAGGAAAGGCTGCAAACCTACGGAGAGAATAAACTGCAGGAAGAGAAGCAAAAGAGTGTACTTCAGATTTTCTTATCTCAATTTGCTGATTTTCTGGTTGTCATTTTGATCGCGGCTGCCATTATTTCTATGGTATCCGGCAATATGGAGAGTACGATCGTAATTTTATCTGTTATTATATTAAATGCGATTTTGGGAACTGTGCAGTATGTAAAAGCACAGAAATCACTGGAATCTTTAAAAGCCCTTTCTTCTCCTAACGCAAGAGTATTAAGAGATGGGATTCGTACTGAGATTGCGGCGGATCAGGTTGTTCCAGGAGATATCCTGCTTTTGGAGGCAGGTGATGTGGTAGCAGCAGATGGAAGAGTGCTTTCTTCTTTTTCTCTTCAGGTGAATGAGAGTTCTTTGACCGGAGAGGCTGCAAGTGTAGATAAGGTTTCAGAAAAACTGGATGGAGAATGTCCTCTGGCTGATCGTGTGAATATGGTTTATTCTGGAAGTTTAGTGACATATGGACGTGCAGTTGTACTGGTTACAGAGACAGGAATGAACACAGAGATTGGAAAGATCGCAGGTCTTATGAACCAGACAAAAGAGGGAAAGACACCTCTTCAGAAGAGTTTGGATTCTTTCAGTCAGAAACTTGCAATGGGAATTCTAGTGATCTGTGCAATCGTTTTTGTATTGGGATTGTATAGAAAGATGCCAGTTTTGGATTCCTTGCTCTTTGCAGTAGCGCTTGCAGTGGCAGCTATACCAGAGGCATTAAGTTCTATCGTGACAATCGTACAGGCGATCGGAACACAGAAAATGGTACAGGAAAATGCCATTATGAAAGAATTGAAGGCAGTAGAGAGTTTGGGATGTGTTTCTGTTATCTGCTCTGATAAAACAGGTACTTTGACTCAGAATCGAATGACAGTAAAAGAGATCTATACAGATGGAAAGCTGCTTCAGCCAGAAGAATTGGATTTGAAAAACAAACTTCACCGTTATCTTTTGTATGATGCGGTTTTGAGCAATGATTCTTCTTTGAAAACGGAAACAGAGGCAGGAGATGCAGAAACCGTTGCCACACATATGTTTACTACTGTACCAACAAAAGTTTCTGGTATTGGAGACCCAACAGAGTATTGTCTTTTAGTTATGGCAAGAAAAGCAGGAGTTGACGAGCAGCAGCTGAGAAATATGATGATGCGTCTGGAGGAGATTCCTTTTGACTCTGATAGAAAATTGATGAGTACAAAATATAAACTTCATGGAGTACCAACTGTTCTTACAAAAGGTGCTTTGGATGAACTGCTGAAGCGTTCTACTCATATGGAAAAGGCAGAAGGAAGAGTTCCTATGACACAGGAAGACAGGGACATTATCCTAAAACAAAATCAGACATTCTCTGAGAATGGACTTCGTGTGCTTGCATTTGGATATAAAGAAGTGCCAGAAGAAGAAACCTTGCGTCTGGAAAATGAGACCGGATTTACATTCCTTGGATTGGTTTCTATCGTAGATCCACCGAGAAAAGAATCCGCAGATGCGGTTGCAGATGCAATTCGTGCTGGAATCCGTCCGATCATGATCACAGGAGACCACAAAGTAACAGCGGCAGCAATTGCAAAACAGATTGGAATTTTTAAAGAAGGGGATATTGCCATTACAGGAAGTGAACTGGATGCGATGACAGAGGAAGAACTTGCAGATAAACTGCCGTTGATTTCCGTATATGCAAGAGTATCACCAGAAAATAAAATCCGTATTGTGGATGCATGGCAGAAAAAGGGTTGTGTAGTTGCTATGACAGGAGATGGTGTCAATGATGCGCCGGCTCTTAAAAAAGCGGATATCGGAATTGCGATGGGAATTACAGGAACAGAAGTATCTAAGGATGCTGCTTCTATGATTTTGGCAGATGACAACTTTGCAACCATCGTGAAGGCTGTAGCAAATGGAAGAAATGTATATAAGAATATTAAAAATGCCATTCAATTTTTACTGTCTGGCAATACTGCCGGAATTTTGGCAGTCCTTTATACTTCTTTGGCAGGACTTCCAGTACCATTTACACCAGTACATCTTTTGTTTATTAACTTGCTGACAGATTCTCTTCCTGCGATCGCAATTGGTATGGAACCAGCAGGAAAAGATCTTTTAAAAGAAGCTCCAAGAGATCCAAAAGAGGGGATTTTAACACCATCATTTATGAAGGCTTTGGCTTGTCAGGGAACTTTGATTGCAGCAGCTTCCATGTTTTCTTACTATGTAGGACTTCAAGTCAGCCCAGAACATGCCAGCACTAT
>CAJMNU010000138.1 GCA_905214855.1 uncultured bacterium
GGATTTCTATGGTCAATATTCACCCTTCTTTGCTGCCAGAGGGAAGGGGAGCATGGCCATTACCTGTTATGATTCTAAATGGAATAAAATATGCAGGAGTGTCTTTCCATAGAATCCGTAATCAGTTTGATACAGGAGAAATTCTTCTTCAAGAAAAGTTCCTCATTGAAAAAAATGATACCTTAGAAGATGTAACCCAAAAAGTTAGAGACAAAATTCCTCATATGATAAGCGTACTTTGTGAAAATTTAGATCAACTTTATGAAAAGGCGAAACAACAAACGGGAGGAAGTTATTGGAAATGCCCAAAAGAAGAGGAATGGTCTATACATCAAGATATGAACGTGGAAGAAGCAGATCGGATTCTCAGAGCTTTTTATGGCTTTGGTTGTATCTATGAAAAAGAAGGAAAACGGTGGCAAATAGTAAAGGGAAGAGCCTTTTTGGATCATTCTGACATGATATTAGAAGACAACTATATTTTTCCATTGAAAAATGGCTGGATTTTTGCAAAATCTGCAAAGGAGTTATAAAAATGCTGAAACTGGAAGAAGAGGAAATTACACTGGATAAACAAGAGCAGATAGAAAGAATAAGATTGAAATATTCCCATATCTGTTCTTCTCATTCCTTTGTTTCTCTATATATTTGGAAAGAGGCAATGGAACTTTCCATATGTTTGACTGATAGAATGTTTGCAGTGCGCATAGGGATTCGAGGTAACAATACATGGTTTTTTCCCTGTGGAGATATAGAGGAGAAAAAAGAATTTCTCTTGTCTCATATCCAAGAACCTGATTTTTGTCTTTGTTATGTCAGAGAGGAAGATGTAGCTTTTGTACATCAATATTTTCCAGGACAATTTATCTTTGAAAACAAAGAAGGAGATGGAGAATATATATATCGAAGAGAGGAACTAAAAAATTTAAATGGCAAAAAATTTGCAAAACTTCGCAATCATAAAAAAAGAGCAATGCGTGATCATGCCTTGGAATGTGTGATTTTAGATGATTCTATGATATCAGCTGCTGTGGATATTATAAAGAAATGGGAGCAATCACATCACGAAATGGGTAAATTTAGCACTACCGACTATGACGCTTCGAGATTGTTTTTTCATCATTGGAAAGAACTTAGGATTTATGGAACTCTTTTAAAAGTGGATGGAGAACCTTATGCTATCGCTGCAGGTTTTTGGATCCAAATTGTTTTGATCTTTGTATGGCAAAGCAAAAAGGGAGAGTTTCCGGCATTTCAGTTTATAGTAAATGGGCTCTTATATCTTCTCTTTCAAATGAAACAGAGTATATCAATGCAGAAGAAGATATGGGAATAGAAGGTCTTCGAATCATGAAACACCAAATGAAACCCTGTGGGATGATTTCTATGTATACAGGAAAAAGAAAATAATATAGGAGGAACTATGAAAAGGGAGCAACAGGATAAAGAACGTTTTGCCGGACGAATGTTTTGGCAATCTCTTCTTCCTTGTATGATATCGTCTGTGGGGTTAGCTATATCTGATATGGCAGATGCAATCGTAGTAGGTCAACGAATGGGTGAAATAGGACTTGCTGCAATTAGTTTGGCGCTACCTATTTATATGGTAATCAATCTTTTTATGCATGGACTTGGAGGTGGTGGTTCTATTCGTTTTTCCAGATTGATGGGAGAAGGAAAAAACGAAGAAGCCATGAAAAATTTTTCCATGATCTTAGAAGCAGGAATTCTTTTAAGTGTGTGTCTTAGCGCCATAGCCTTTCTGTTTTTTTCGCAGCTTTTAAGAATTCTTGGAACAACACCAAATGAGGCAAAATTATATCATACAAGCGCAGAATATATTCGTGTTATCATCGCAGGCATGCCTTTGTTTTTTATCTCCTATATTTGGAATTATTATCTTCGAAATGCGGATGGGCAAAAGTTAGCGAATATTGGTTTTAGCATAGGAAATGGATTGGATATTCTCCTTAATTTTCTTTTTGTTCTATGTTTTGATATGGGAGCAGCAGGAGCAGCATGGTCTACGATCATTGGTCAGGGAATGTCTATTTTTGTGTATTGGATCGGAATGAAATATCATATCTATCCATTGCAGTTTCATCTAACCTTTTTAGATATAACCCATGTATATTCTTGTTTTAAGGTTGGATTTTCTACCTCTATCCAATATGTGTTTCAACTGTTCTTCCTTTTAATCGTTAATAATAGTCTGATCCGTATGGGAGGGGCAGCAGGTGTTGCAGTTTTTGATTTGATACAAAATATATCCTATCTGACGATTTATCTGTATGATGGTATTTCAAAAGCTGCACAGCCTATTCTCAGTACATTTCTGGGAGAACATAATAAACAGGGCAGACAATCTATCATTTTCAACAGCTTTTTTTCAGGTATCTTGTTTGGCATACCAACTTTTGTTTTCATATTTTGTATGGCAGATATTTTTGGATTAGATACTCCGTTTTCCATACAGCTTGGAAGTCATGCTTTACGTATGTATTCTATTGGTATAGTATTCACTGGATTTAATGTCCTTTTAGAAAACTTTTATCAAGCATGTGAACAAAAAAAGCCAGCAATGTATATTGCCGCTCTTCGGGGAGCATTCGTTTTGTTTCCTCTCACTTTATTTTTTTCTATGTGTCCTATTTCATATTTTGGGTTACTTTTTCCATTCACAGAAATTCTTTCTCTAGTTGCCTTTTTGATTTGGATTTTAAAGAAAAAAATCAAAATGGATCCTTTTGATCCAGAAAGAGTATTTGAAAAAACCATAAAAGGGAAGAATCAAGATATTAGTTTTTTGACAAATGAGATAGAAGACTTCTGCTGCAAATGGGGATTTTCTGACAGCCAGATTCTTTTTACTGTTATGGCGGCAGAAGAAATTTGTTTAACTATTATTGAAAAAGGATTTACCAATCCCTGTAAAGGGTATATTCAGATTACTCTAGTTGCATCTCCCAAAGGGTATCTAGAACTTCATATTCGAGATAATGCAGTATCTTTTAATCCATTTTCTTTAGAAAGCGCTGCCGTTGGAGAGCAGAATTTTAATCCAGAAACCATTGGTTTGTATGCAATCAAGAAAAAAGCAACTCATTTTTTTTACCGCAGATATCATGGATTTAATACTATGGTCATTAAAGTCTAAGAGAGGAAATGAAACGTGAAGTTATCTTTAAAAAACAAATTGGGGATTATGATTTTATCAGCAGCTCTGGTAGTTACTGCACTAGCAGGGATTCTTAGCTATAATTTTTATTCAAGAGCAATGGATCACCATTATAAAACAATGGCAATATCTGTCGCAAAAACAGCTGCTGATTTAATTGATCCAGTATCGGTTCAACATTATCAAGAACAGGTTTGGGAAATTTATAAGAAAAATCCAGCTCCTAAATGGGAAAATGAGAAGGAGAAGATAGCATATTTTAAACAATATGAAGGGATTATGGATGCTTCTTATCAGGAAATGATTCGGACTTTGGAAAAGATACGATCTGCAAATCAGGCTCTTTCTTTATATTTGATCTATGTAGATACAGATACCATGACTTGTGTTTATATTGCGGATCCTGATCAATCTCCATTTGCTTGTCCGATTGGAACATGGGATATTATATATGAAGAAAATTATGAATCAATGAAACATCCAGAAAATGGTTTCCCAGCTTACATCACAGATTCAGAGTATGGTTGGCTATGCTCTGCAGGTGCAGCAGTAATAGGAGCAGATGGAAAAGTGATTGCCCATGCTATGGTAGATCTTTCTATGGATCAGATCATGCAGGATCGATATCATTTTCTGATAGGGCTGGTTCTGCTGTTGACAATTGTTGCTGTATTGTTTTTCATGTTGTTTAGCCAGATTGTTAATCAGACAATGGTAAAGCCAATTAATCATCTTAGCAAAGCAGCCGCGCTTTATGTTACAGATCGTGAAAAAATGTCAAATGATGAAAAAACAGCAATAGAATTACTGAATATCCATACAGGGGATGAAATAGAACTTTTGGCAGACTCTATGAAACAGATGGAAAAAGATTTAAGCCATTATATTGATCATTTATTTCATGTTACATCAGAAAAAGAGCGAATTAGTACAGAATTAAATGTAGCCGCACAAATACAGGCGAGTATGCTGCCAAGAATTTTCCCGCCCTTTCCGGATCGAAAAGATATTAATATCTATGCGACTATGGATCCAGCTAAAGAGGTAGGAGGTGACTTTTATGATTTCTTTCTAATTGATGAAAGTCATTTAGGGATGGTAGTAGCAGATGTCTCTGGTAAGGGAGTCCCTGCTGCGTTATTTATGGTGATTGCAAAAACGTTGATCAAAGACCGTACATGTGCGGGAAAAGAGCCAGA
>CAJMNU010000139.1 GCA_905214855.1 uncultured bacterium
GAAACAGTAACTACAAATTGTGAAATTGTAGCGTATCATCTAGCATATACACATAGGTATATGTTTTTAGTAGCAGTGTTGATTATGTCTATTATTCATGCAAACAGCAGTAATTTTGAGGAAATCGTTTTAAAATCTGATAAACCGGTTTTGTTGGACTTTTTCGCAACTTGGTGCGGTCCTTGTAAAATGCTTGGTCAGGTGCTTGAAAATATGGCAAAAGAGGAGAAAGACTATAAGATCGTGAAAGTCGATATCGACCAGTGCGAAGATCTGACAAGAAAGTACAATGTTATGGCAGTTCCAACTATCTTTATCATCAAAGATGGTGAGGTGGTTGATACGATGCAGGGATTCCAGCAGCAGAAGGTACTGGAAGACAGAATGAGCCGTTTGTAAGTTTTTAGAAATCGTTCTTAGGAATGAGATTTGTTAAATTAGTATGAGAAAAGGGATGCTGGCAGCATACAAAGGGGCTGGGCATCCCTTTTTGTGTGCAATAGATGATTGTGTGGTGTAGTCTGATAGATGGCTATTTTATTTGTGATATACTTTTATGTGTGAAAGTGATATGATGAATGGTATCATTTATAAAGGGGAGAAGAAGGATGAAAGTACATTTTTCAGTAGATGACATTACAAAAATATGGAGTGACATTACCTTTAAAGAGTATGACTCTGTATTTGAACAGCCAATTTTGGCACAGATGAAAGCCTTACATGATATATATGGCGCAAAGTTTTCTCTTTATTGTTTTGCTGATCAGGAGATTAATCTGCGGGATGTGACAGAGCGTTATCATGAAGAATTGAGCGCTCAGTCTGACTGGCTGAGATTCGGATTTCATGCTTATGACAAAGATTCCAATTATAAAGACGCAAAAACAGAGAAAGAAGTAAAAGAGTTTTATGAAGATTTTAAAATGGTACAGGAAGAGATCACACGCATTGCTGGTGAAAACAGTATCAGCCAAGTGATCCGTCTGCATTTTTTTACAGGAAGCAGGGAGATAGGTGAGATCCTGAAACGGGAAGGAATCCGAGGATTGATGGCAGCAGATGATGAGAGGATCAGCTATTATTTAAGTGAAGAGGAGAACCGAACACTGAGAGATTCAAAAGAGGGATATCTAAGGATAGATGGAATGGAATTTTATCGGACAGATATTCGTTATGAGCGCGAGAATGATATTTTGGCAGCTTTGGATAGATATAGAGAACAAGATCAGATTGTGGTCTTTACACATGAACATCATTGGGAAAATAACTGGGACAAGATCCGATTGAGTATGGAGTGGATGAAAAAGCGAAAGGTTGAGTTTTGGTTAGGATAAGAAATACCATCTTGATACGATACCCCTGTTTTGAGCATCTAATAGATATCACTTTAGAATTGGAATATTTTACTGCTGATAAGAAAATCATATTAGAGACATCAAAACAGGGGTTAGTTCGTAAGAGTATTAAAACTTTACAGATTACAGATATTATAAGATGGGGCGAAGTCTTTGAGCGAGCAGGGAAGCAAGGATACATAGAATAAAATCAGCTCCAATGGTAAGGAGACAACAATTGATCAATACAAGTTTCCAGCTTACTGGCATAAGGATCACATAATTGCTTATCACATAAAAATAGATCATTCCGCACAGATACATGACGATCAGACCAGCAGTTGAACAAAACAGATATTGTCGGATTGTGGAAGCGCAGAGTTTTTGAGAGAGAAAACCAGTCGTTGCTGCTGCGAATAAAAAACCCAAAAGAAAGCCAAAAGTAGGGCGGATTAAATAGGATAACCCTCCTCCAGAAGCAAAAACAGGAACACCTACCAGACCAATGGCAAGATAGATCAAAACACTGAAACTAGCAAGACGAGGACCGAGAAGAAAACTTGCCAGAAGAACAAAAAACCATTGCATCGTAAAATGCATGGGAAATGGCTGGATCGGTATTGTAATCTGGATAAATGCACCTGCAGCGATCAATGCAGTAAATAGCGCACATAGAGACATATCCTTGATAGAAGATAGATTTTGCATAAGTAACTTCCTCCATGATGAAAATGTCTTTTTATTTTAGCATTTTTTAATGAGACAGACAAGTTGTGATGGCTAAAAAGGGTAGAAATCAGATTTCACTCCAATGTAAGCGCATACAAAAAGAAAAAGAGTTGTATCAAAATGTACAAAATGCACAGAAATAGAGCGGAATATAGGAGATGAACGGTGAATTTTGGGACTAAAATTTAGGAAAATTGTGAAAAAAATAAAAATCAAGACAAAAAACCTTGCGATATTGTTAAAAACAGACTATAATTACTTAATATGTAAGTGCTTACAAGAGAAGAAACAGCGGCAATTACGTTCGCTGTTTTTTGTTTTTCTGGAACAGAAATTTGGCACAAAGATGTGTCAGGACAGGAGGAAGGTATATGGTAAAATGGAAGCTTGTAACAAAAAGAATGACTGCTGCAAGTATGGCGGCAGTTATGCTTTTTGGAAGCAGTCTGCAGACGCAGGCAGTCACAGGAAATGAAACCACAGTGGAAAAAGGTGAGGTAGAGCACAGATTAAATCGTGCGACATCCTCTAATGCAGATCGTGTGCCGGATAAGATAACACAGCCAGAAAGCAGTCATGTAAAAGCAAGTGACAGTGATGCACAGGAAGAGACAGGAGAGATTTTCTGGGATCTCACAGGAACAGATGCCATCTTACAAAAGGCAGATGGTACTGTTGTAGAAAAATTGGAGGGCGGATCTGGATTCCTTATCAATGCAGAGGGGAAAAAACTGAAAATTGATGCATCAAAAGGCAAATTTGCTGTTCAGAAAGGGGATAGGACACAGGTAAACCCGGGAACAAAGATTACTGTTCCTGTAAACGGGGAGACATGTCTTCTTAGAATTGAAGCACATAAGGCTTGGAATAACAATGATCAGGCATCGGAAGAAGAAAATAAGGCGGCAGCTCTTGCAGCAGCGGGAATATCAGGGGTATCTTCCTGTACCGTAGAGACAATTGAGACAGCATCTGATTCTAATTATAGGATTTATACATATCGCTGTGTGATGGAAGAAAATAGTGAATTGACTATGCAGACAGCAACTTCAGGAAGTGCATACATGCGAAGCATTTCAGTCGAAAAAGTAGAGTCTGCAAAAGTGAGGGTGGAAGGAACGGTTACTCTGCCTGAAGAGACGCAGGAAAGTATAAGAGGATTAAAAGTCATTCTTAAAAATACTGCAACACAGGAAGAATATTCTGCATTGGTAGATTTTTCAGAGGATCTTCAGGTTGGAACGTATCATCTGGATCTGAAGGTGGCAGGAGAAGAGACATTTGAAGTATCATTGAATCTGGAAGAGTATGTGATCGTCAGTGATAATACCATATTGCAACTCAATGATACCATGCAGGAAGAAATATTGGATCTTCAGATTGAAAAAAGCCTCTTGAGTTTGGTGACAGGAAAAATCACAGGTTTGGAGAATGAGGCAGAGTCTGCATCTTACAGTATAGAATTTAAGCTTCCGCAGGGAGAAAGCAAACAAGCTGTGTTAGATGGAAACACCTACAGCGTATGGCTGGAGAGAGGAAAAGAATATACTCCTGTTTTACAGGGGAGTGCAGATTATGAGATAAAATCTCCAAAGACAGTTCTTATAACTGGTCAAGATACCATTGACCTGGAAGTAGGAAAAAAAGAAGTGTATCCTGTAGATTTACAACTTCCAGAGGATCTGGAAACAGAACTTGCAGGAAAGCAGATTGTATATGTCTATACAGATGCACAGGGCAACCGCAAAGAGTTCACAGATAAAAACGCAATCCAGTTATGTGAAGGAATCCATACATTATCTTTGGAAGGAGATTTTGAACAGTTTCCTTACGAGATCAAGACAGGGGCACAAGTCTATGTAAAGGGAGAACAGACGGTACAGAAAGTTACTATGAAACAGATTACTTCCTGGGGGCTTTATAAATCTGCACCTTCACCAGCTTTCGAGGGAAAAATAGAGGGTGAGATCGGATATTTCCGCGGTTTGAAAGTCAATGCAGAGCAGGGAAAACTTGCAGCCCGTGACAATGACTGTCAGTTTTCGGGTGGAGCTGTCATTCAGATCCCTGTGACAGGTCCTTGTAAAGTAACAGTAGAAGCACACAGTGGTCCATATGCATTATATACCATCAATGGAGTTGCAGCAGATACAACAAGTGAAGTGACCACCGTAGAGTACACAGGTGATGCCGGTTATGTGGATGTTCAGTCAACTGGAACAGCATATATTAAATCAATTTCTCTTGTATATCCTCCAAAAGATGTAGAGATCCATGAACAGGAAAAAATGCCAAA
>CAJMNU010000140.1 GCA_905214855.1 uncultured bacterium
AGATTTTAGGAATCAAAGAAAGAATAGACAAAAAAGAAAAAAACGATAAAATAGAAAGAGAAACTAAAATAGAGAAAGAGAAGAGGCAGAAAATAGAATGAGTGAATATATGCAAATGTATATGGAAGAGTTATCATTGATCTTACCATGTGGAGAAGAAGAGGAAAGAAGGTTGTTGGAAGCTATTGCAGAGGGAGATAAGGAAGCAAAGAGTCGTATGGTGGAAGGTATGCTATCACTTTCTTTTGAAATTGCAAGACAGTATGAAAAAGAGGGAGTTTATCTGGAAGATTTGGTACAGGAAGCGAACATGGCATTGATGCAGTTTGTAGATTGTTATGAAGAAGGGGATTTTAGAGAACAGTTAAAAGCAGAAATCCACAGAGCATTGCAAGAATATATGGAGCAGGAGGAAATAGAGGATAAGATCGAGGAGGAAATGACAGCACGTGCAAATGTTTTGTCTGAGGTTTCCAGAATCATGGCAGAAGATCTGGGGAGAGAAGCAACCCTAGAAGAACTTTCTGAGAAGATGAAGATGGAACCAGATGAGATTCGGGAGATCATGAAAATGACAGTCAACGCAGTGACAGTAGATGGAAGATGATCAATAATCCTAGATCAAGAAAAGAGCGCATGGTCAACTGGCTGCAAGGCACAGTCAAGATGATGAAGGAGAGCCACAAATGGATATTTTTTTAGTACGTCATGGAGAGACAGATTGGAACCTGCTTGGAAAGATGCAGGGGCATCAGGATATTCCTTTAAATAAGAAAGGACAGCAGCAGGCGAAGGAGCTTGCCCTGAAATTGAGAGAAAAGCAGGTAGATGAGATTTACAGCAGTACAATGAAACGGGCATTGGAGACAGCAGATATCATTTCCAGAGTGTTGGGAAAGCCAGCTTATATGACAGAAGGTCTGATCGAAAAAGGTTATGGAGAAGCAGAAGGTCTGACGATGGCTGAGGCAAACGTGAAATTTGCAGATGTAATGGCAGCATGGATGGAACATCCTTTGAATGTGAAATTTCCGGGTGAGGGAAGCGAGACGGACTTGGAAGTATTACAACGAGTATATGGAACTTGGGAGGAAATTTTAAAACGGGCGAAAGGTAATATTGTGATCGTCACACATGGAGCTACAATGTCTATCTTGCTTCAGTATTTGTTCAGAGAAACTCCAGAGGAAATACCAGAATATTTTGGAAATGTCAGCATTACTACATTACGTTATAGTCGATTGACAGAAGATCTTGTTCTAATGGGACAGGAAATCTTGTCAAAGTAGAGAGAAAAATGAAAAAAAGCAGTATTTTTTTGCGTACATGAGTTGTTTTCTTGTGCAAATTATACTATACTGTTACTAGGCAAAGGCTACTGTGAAAGATTGTGAACATTCAGGAGGTAGCATTTATGGGAGAAATAAGGGGTAATGTAATTGTTGGTCAGTCTGGAGGACCTACTGCTGTGATCAATTCCAGCTTGGTAGGTGTGTACAAGACTGCAAAAGACCGTGGAGCAAAGAAGATTTATGGTATGCTTCATGGCATTCAGGGACTTTTGGAAGAGAAGTATGTAGATCTGGCAGATCATATCAAAAATGACCTTGATATTGAACTGCTGAAGAGAACACCATCTTCTTATCTGGGTTCTTGTCGTTTTAAGTTGCCGGAGATCAGTGCGAACCGTGAGATCTATGATAAAATTTTTGCCATTTTAGATAAGTTGGACGTGAAATACTTTTTCTATATTGGCGGAAATGATTCCATGGATACCATTAAAAAATTGTCAGATTATGCTTTATTAAACGGTTCAGACATTCGGTTTATGGGAGTTCCAAAAACGATTGATAATGATCTTGCTGCAACAGATCATACTCCAGGATATGGAAGTGCAGCAAAGTATATTGGATCTATCACAAAAGAGGTTATCCGTGATGGTCTGGTATACGATCAGATGGGAGTTACACTTTTGGAGATCATGGGACGTAATGCAGGATGGCTGACAGGTGCAGCTGCCTTGGCAAAGTGTGAAGACTGTGAAGGACCAGATATGATTTTCCTTCCAGAAATTCCATTTGATGTAGAGGAGTTTATGCATAAAGTGGCAGAACTTCATAAAAAGAAAAAATCTGTTGTGGTTGCAATTTCAGAAGGTGTTAAGACAAAAGACGGAAAGTATGTATGTGAGTTGACAGATGGAATTGATTTCGTGGATGCCTTTGGTCATAAGCAGCTGACAGGTACTGCAAGATACTTGGCAGAGAAGATCAACCGTGAAGTTCCGGGATGTAAGACAAGAGCGATCGAGTTCAATTCCCTGCAAAGATGTGCGTCTCATATTGTATCCCGTGTGGATATCACTGAGGCATTTCAGGTAGGTGGAGCAGCAGTGAAAGCAGCTTTTGAGGGTGAGACTGGCAAGATGATCATCTTAAAGAGAGTTTCTGATGATCCATACATTTGTGTGACAGATATTTATGATGTACATAAAGTGGCAAATATCGAAAAGAAAGTGCCAAGAGAATGGATCAATGAGACAGGGGATTATGTGACACCAGAGTTTGTAAACTATATCCGTCCTCTGATTCAGGCAGAATTGACACCAATCATGGTAGATGGTCTTCCAAGACATTTATACTATACTGAGAAATTAGAACAGGAATAGAATTATTGGGTTGAGTGAATATGATAACAAAATCATATAGACACAGAGATCAATAAAGCATGAAAAAATAGATAGATTTGAAAGGAGACAGGTACTGTTGGGGAGCAGTACCTGTTTTTCTTCCATAAAAAGAAGATCTGTGATACTATATACAGAAAATACAGTTTCAAAGATAAGAGTCTGTATGAAAAATATGAAAGAAAAAATGGAGGAAATGGATGTGCTATTAAATAAACTGATAGGGCTTTTATGTCTTTTGCTTGGAATTTTAACAGTATGGAACCCTAATATGTGGTGGGAGATCATGGAAAATTGGAGACGTTATAAAGGGGAAAAACCAACAAAGAAATGGATCCGTATGACAAAAATCACAGGATTTGTTTATATACTGCTGGGATTGGCATTGATTTTGTAGATATTAATAAAAAAATCTGCAAAGAAGAGACAATATAAAAAAATGGTTGTGTGGGGATTCTATTATGCAGTATGCAATAGAGTTATTTTATGATGAAGAAACAGAAAAGAAACTTTTAGATCTGTCAAGAAAAGTAGCTGATGCAAAGATCAGCACAAAATTTTTAGAATGGAAAACAAGACCACATCTTACCTTGGCATGTTTTAATGATATAGATGAAATGCAATGTATAAAACAGCTAAAGGAATTTGCACAAGATCATAAGGTCATGCCGGCATACATTGGTTCAATTGGTATGTTTTGTGATACCAGAACAATTTTCGCATCTCCTGTTATGAATCGTGCTATGTATCAATTTCAGAGAGAATTGCATGAGTGTTTAAAAGATTTTGATACAAAAGGATGGGAGTGGTATACTCCAGAACGATGGGTTCCACATTGTACCATAGCACTTACAAAAGAGGATGAAAGGGAGGCTTTTTTTAAGGCAAGTGATATAGTACTGCGTAATTTTGAAAAAATAAGCGGTAAATTTGTTTCAATCGGTTTAGTGAAAATTACATTTCCTGTAGAAGAGATTTTTAATATAGAGTTGAAAAACAGGATTTAAATGTTTTTTTGAGTGTTGATGCTAAATAATATATAGGTTAGGATCGACCGAAAACTTGCAGAAAAAGATTGAAAATTAAAATGAAACGTATTATACTATAGTCATAGTTGTTGCCAGTTCTGGGAGGAGTGCAGATGTATATTTGTATAGCCGGTGTCTAAGCTCACATTTGAATATCCCTTAGAAACACGCGGCTGCTGGCGACCTGTTTTTTTTATGCAAGAATCCTCTTGCTTTAGCTGTGGAGAGTGTCAAAAAGTATTGGAAAATGAAGTTTGGGATATGGAAGAAAGCTGCTGTTTTGTAAGATAGAAAAGAAACGGCAGCTTTTGTGTTACTCAGGAGTTTTGTTTTGAGGATAGATGCGAGGGAAAATATAAAGGAAGTATAAGTAAAACACAGGTGAAATACAAAGAAAGGCAGGAACTAGAAGATGGCTGTAAAAGAGCAGATGGGAGTCCAGTCACAAAATAAGGTGAGAGAACCAAAACGATATCAGGTTGTGATGCATAATGATGATTTTACACCAATGGATTTCGTGGTGTATGTGTTAGTGACCATTTTTTTAAAGGAAGAGAAAGAAGCGGTA
>CAJMNU010000141.1 GCA_905214855.1 uncultured bacterium
CCGTAGAAAGTGTGCCATATAGTGCGGCTGCTTTAACAGGAAAGGAAAAGGCGATCCGAGTGTTGAAGAGAATGATGCAGCTTTTATTCTGTCCAATAGAGGAGATCGACATGGCACATGTAGTGTGTGCATGGGGTGGTCTTACAATAGTTTTAGTATTTGTTGTGGTATGTATTTGTGCAGTGGAGAGAAGAAAGACAGGAAAAGCTAAGAAAGAGACATCCTATTTTATATGGATCCTGCTGCCGCTTACGGCTGCGAATCTGCTCAGTTTTTGGCAGTTAAAGCAGATTGATGGGAATTATTATAATTTTTATTATGTATTACTTCTTTTGGCGGCGGTTCATGTATGGGGAAAAAGTCAGATCAGCGTCCATTGTGTGAAAGGAATGGCGATTCCTGTTTTGGGACTGCATCTTTTGCTCTGTACCATATCCAGTTGTAGCTGGCAGATAGGAATGACTCCGATCACATGGAAAAACAGAGGATACTATCCGCATGAGGAATTGGAAAAAGCTAAAATGATGGAAAAGGGAAATGAGAAGATATGGGAGATCCTTTCTGAAGATGAAACCAATCGGGTGATTGTGATAGGAGAGCATCCTTCGATGTTAGCATTTCCGTGCAATACACAATCTTACTATGATGTGGCGGGATCATGGGGAAATAAAAATTTAGTGAAAGATAAAGAAAGTTTTGTTCGATTTTTGGAGTTTGCAAAGACAGAATATATGTATATGCAGGCAAACTGGATGACTCCAGTTTCGGAAAATTATCAATTGGTGCTTCAGCTGGTGGATGCTGGTATTCTGACCAATTTGACTATTGAGAATGGCAATATTTTGGCAGAAGTAAGAATACAGGATTGTGAAACCTCCGAAAAAATACGCAAAGAAAATAAGGAACGGATAGAGAAAGAGTATCTGTTTTATCAAATGGGAGAGTAATGGATGTAATGAATGAGAACAAAAAAACGTATCAATGGATCTGGCTGACTGGACTGCTCTGTGTCATATTGACTTGTTACAGTGCGTATCGTTTATTTGGTGTTGGTACTTTATCATGGCATATCATGCAGCCAGAGACACTGGAACTTTGGATTGAAATGGGCATATTGTTTAGTTTGCTGGTGTTTTCATTGAGCAGAAAAAACAGTAAAGTACGCCTTTTCTTATATACAGCAGTGATAGCGTGTTTTGCTGGATTCATGTTGTTTTTTTTCCTATGTTCTGTGCTGCAGTGTATCTGCTTTTTCTTTATTATCTGGGATGCTGGTTTCGAGAATATGTGTTAAGGGATAAAAAACAAACTTTAGTATGTGCAGATGGGCTTTTGGGAGCTGTCCTTGTGATTCTCTTATTTTGTACATTATCTCTTTTGGGGATTGGTGGAATGAAACGTCAGATTGCTGTTTTAATACCAATTGGTCTATTGCTTGCAGCGTGGGTATTAGGCAGATGGAATGGAAAGCGAGATGAGATAAGAGAGAGGATAAAATGCTGGAGTCTGAGTGGATGGGATGTCTGGATTTTGGCAGGAGTGACGACTCTTCTTCTCTTGCAGGCAGGAAGAATGAATTTGGCTGTAGACTACGATTCTTTATGGTATGGTCTGCGTTCCGAATATATTTTGGATAATGGGCATGGGATCTATGAAAATCTGGGAACATTAGGGGTAGTATATACATATTCTAAGGCACAGGAAATCCTATTACTGCCGTTTTGTGGAATGCCTTCTCATTCTTTTGTCTTAGCATTCAGTATCTATTTTACAGCATTAGCGCTGTTTGTATTTTATAAAGCGGCAAAGGTATGGATGCCAGTCCGAAGTGCACGCTGTGCAGTCTGTTTCCTTGCCTGTGTGCCAGCAGTCATGAATATGGCAGTTTCTGCAAAAACAGATGCGGGGACTCTTCTTGTTCAGATTATGATGTTTTATTTCCTTCTCCGATACTGGAAGGAGGAAGAGGGACGGAATCTGCTTTGGGCATTCTGTTGTCTGCTGTTTTCTTTTACATTAAAACCTACCAGTATTGTTTTTTCCAGCGCTGTGTTTGGAATGAGTATTTTATATGACTGGTACAGCAAAAAAAGACCATCCAAGATCTGTAGATGTGAATGGATGATGCTTCCTGTCTTTTCTATTGAGGTATTGGCTGTTTTTGCAAGAACATGGAAGATGACAGGAGTGCCAGTAACTTCTATTTATACTTCGATATTTCAGAAATTAGGATTTGCAATACGTTATCCATTTGAGATTGCAGCATCAGAGAAAGACCGTTATGTTGCCATGGCATTTTCTGAAAAATGGAATCGTTTTTTACAAAGATTGTATGGAGTATTTTTGTGTCCAGAAGAAAAAGTAGATATGGCACATGTGATTTTTGCTTGGGGAGGACTGTTCTGTCTTGCATTTTTGGTGATAGGTCTTTTATGGATCTTCCTGTGTGATAAAAAAACGATATCACATTCTAAAATTGTGTGGCGTAAAGGAACGAAAGGCGGGTATCTGTTCTGGATCATGCTGCCTATGATCTTAGGGTCTCTTTATATTTTGTTTGATCTTAGTCAGATCGATGGGAATTATTATAATTTTGTGTATGCATTGGTGATTTTCTGTGGGTGTTATGGAATTTCTCAAATGGGAAGCAAGAAGATGCAGATAGAGGTAACGAAAATTTTGCTGCCTGTCTGTATAATGGGAGTTGTGATGACTTCTGTGACAAACTGGGCATGGCAGATTGGATTGAATGAAATAGAACTGGTAAATAAGGGATATTTTGACCATGAGGAAAAAGAGGAAGAAAAACTCTGCAATACTATGTTTGGAAATCGAAATATCTGGACGATGTTAGGACAGAATCCAAGACAGCGAGTGATTGCAGTCGGAGAACATCCAGACATGCTTTTGTTTCCGTGCAGTGTACAATCCTATGGAGATATTGCAGGTTCATGGGGAAATCCTATGGTTGTGGCAGATGAGGAGAAATTTCGAGAGTTTGTACGCTATGCAAAGACGGACTATGTCTATATACAAGCTCACTATATGTGTCGGTGGGAAGACCCATATCCATTTTTGTGTAAACTGATCTATCAGGGAATTTTGACAGATCTTATTTATGAGAATGGGAATGTACTGGCAAGGGTGAACGCAGATGGGGTGCATAATGAGAAAGCAGACAGAGAGTTAGAACGGTTTGGAATGGATTATTACCCAGCAGATTGGCCAGTGAGATTACAGCCATCCTAAGTGTGCCAGATGTAAGAAAGAAAAAATAGCCAGTAAAAATCTGCAAAAAGTAAAAAAGAGTGAAGTAATGGGAAGAAGCCTCTCGTTTAATGGTATAAATAGGAGTACAAGATAGAATACACAGACAAATGTATTACGATTATCAGAAATGAGAGGACAAAACTATGCAAAACCAAGAAGAATTTGACAAGGAGCTTCAAAAAGTTTTAAATGATGAGCTGCCAGCAAAAGGGAAGAAAATAAAACGAAAGGGCAGATGGAAAAAGAAGGTTTTGATCAGTGCATTGGGGCTGATCGGATTACTGTTTTTGATCAGTAAAGCATTTGGAAACGGAAAAGAAGTGTCGGTTTCAGTCAATGCGCAGCCGCTTACAAAGGGAAGTGTCACAGAGACTTTGACACTCAATGGTCCAGTATCAGGAACGGATAGTGTGGATGTTGTTTCGAATCTGCATCTTGAAGTGTTGGATATTGCAGTGTCAGAAGGAGATCAGGTAGAAAAGGGACAGATTCTTGCTACATTGGATTCCTCCAGCCTACAACGTGAGATCGAGATGGCGAGAAATGCCTATAACCTTGCCGTTCAGGCAAGAGCAGAAAACCAGAAGAGCAGACAGATGGCATATGAGAAGGCTCTTCAGGCATATTCTGAGGCACAAAAGGCACTTTCCCGTGCAGATGTACTTCATGCAGCAGGGGATATTTCAGAGTTAGATTGGGAGAATGCCAAAAATGCAGTGGTCAACGCCCAAAAAGATGTCGCATCCTATGATGTAGTGAATGGTCAGGTAAAAATGAGCGCTTCTGATGATCTTCAGGTAGAAAATGCACGTTTTGAACTGGAGAACAAACAGAAAGATCTGGAAAATACACAGATTGCCAGTCCGATCGCTGGGACTGTGACCCGTGTAAATTCTAAAGTGGGACGCTTTGCGGATAAGACAGAAGA
>CAJMNU010000142.1 GCA_905214855.1 uncultured bacterium
AACCATCAAGAACCGATCATAGATATTGATACAAATGGACAGTCCAAATATCAAAACATCTATGCTGTAGCTGATTTCATCTCCAACAACTTTGAAACAAACGTCAGCCTTGATATGCTGGCAAATAAATTTTTCATCAGCAAATATTATCTCTGCCGCACATTCAAAGAGATCACTGGTTATGGGATCAATGAATATATCCACATCCACCGCATACGCAAAGCAAAAAAACTCTTAGAAGAGACAGATCTCAGTATTGCTCAAATTGCTGCCTCTCTTGGTTACGAAAGTCTCACCTATTTTGAAAAAGTTTTTAAAAATTATATGACGGTCTCTCCCAGCCGGTATCGTCGTACGCTGAATACTGTAACCTACGCTAATACACCAACTCCAACCGGATATTAATATTTCCATCCGCTCTACAGTCTTATTTTAACACAATTTAACTTTATTGTGTGCATAAAAATTGCTTCCATCGCATTTTTTTCAAACAATATTGCCCTATCTTTCTTTATGGTCAAAACAACATCGCAATCAATGCTGGAATTATAAGCGCCAGTCCTCCAAGCAAATCAGAACACAGCTTGCAGACGGTCTGCTCTTCTGGTTCCAGCTCATCAAACGATACGATCTTCTCATCTACAAAATCTACAATATCTCTTTGCTTTTTAGGTTTTTTCTTTTTTTGATTCCTTGGGATCAAAAAACGGAGTCCATCCAGTTTAAGATATTGAAACCATGCAAGCGCCATCATAATAACACCAATACAAAAAAAGGCATATTCTACCATAGAAAGCATCTGATTTCGATTTATAAAGCGATCCCATAACAGTGCCAATACCACTCCAATAGATATTTTTGTCACTGTTTTATAAACAATGGGACGGATCATATAGTTTTTAATCCATTTTTGAATGAAACTCATTTTTTCCTCCTATTTATCTTGTTTTAATTTGATAATTTCATATCACAAATATAACACAAAAACTTTTGATATGAAACAAAAAATCGAGCAGGTTTTGACTCCTACTCGATCTTACACATATGCAATTATTCTATTTCACGGCGATACTGCTCCAGTTCTCTCTGATTTCCATATACAAAGTGTCCTTCGCTGATCTCTTCCCAAACCGGCTTATCTACACTATAATCATGCATACCCGGATCATAAACCAGAAGTTTTTTCTTCTTTTCGATCTCAGGATCAGGAATCGGCACTGCGGAAAGAAGTGCTTTCGTGTATGGATGCAGTGGATGAAGGAACAATTCCTCTGCCTCTGCAAGCTCTACAATACGTCCTTTACTGATTACGGCAATACGATCGGAAATAAAACGTACTACAGAAAGATCATGTGCAATAAAAAGATATGTGAGTCCTCTGTCTTTTTTAAGACGATTCAAAAGGTTCAATACCTGCGCACGGATAGAGACATCCAGAGCAGAAATTGGTTCATCTGCCACTACAAATTCTGGTTCCATGATCAGCGCTCTTGCAATTCCGATACGCTGTCTTTGACCACCAGAGAACTCATGAGGGAAACGGGAAGCAAATTCTGGAAGCAGACCAACTTCACGAAGTGCTCTTTGCACTTTTTCCTGTCTATCCTTTTCATCTTTATAAAGATGGTGGTTGATCAGACCTTCTGATACAATATAATCCACTTTTGCTCTCTCGTTCAAAGAAGCCATCGGATCCTGAAAGATCATCTGACACTTCTTAATAACCTCTTTATCTAACTCCTTTGAGATCTTTCCATTGATCTTCTGCCCTTTAAAATAGATTTCTCCTGCAGAAGTTGGATTGATTCTGGTAATTGCACGACCAATGGTGGTTTTTCCGGAACCAGATTCACCAACCAGAGAAAATGTCTCTCCTTTATAGATATCAAAATTTACATGATCGACTGCCACAAACTTCTTACGTCCATGTCCAAAACTGATCTGTAAATCTTTAATTTCGATTAATTTTTCTCTCTCTGCCATGGTCTTACCCTCTTTCTCTCATTTTTTCACGAAGCCGACGGATCGACTTAGGCGGTTCGATTTTTGGCGCGCGAGGATCCAGATACCATGTTTTTGCCTTATGTGTCTCTGACACATCAAAAAATGGCGGTTCTTCTACAAAATCAATTTTTAAAGCCTGTTTATTTCTTGGAGCAAAGGCATCTCCTACAATCTCATGGAACAAATTCGGCGGTGTTCCCTCGATCGTTGGAAGGTCTTCTCCCTTTTCACCTAACTGAGGCAATGCAGAAAGCAATGCCCAAGTATATGGATGCCATGCATCATAAAAAATCTCGTTAACTAATCCATACTCTACAATCTGACCGCCATACATAACAGCTACACGATCTGCTACATTTGCAACAACGCCCAGATCATGTGTAATATAGATAACTGTCATCTTTAATTCTTTCTGAAGTGTACGGATCAGATCCAGAATCTGAGCCTGAATCGTAACATCCAGAGCTGTTGTCGGCTCGTCACAGATTAAGATCTGAGGGCGGCATGCAACTGCAATTGCAATAACAACTCTCTGTCTCATTCCTCCGGAAAATTCATGCGGATACTGATTGTAACGCTTTTCCGGATTAGAAATTCCTACTTTTTCCAACATCTCAAGAGCTGCACGTTTTGCCGCCTCACCCTTGATACCTTGATTTAATTCAATACTCTCCTGAATCTGTTTTCCAACTTTTTTCAAAGGATTCAGGGAAGTCATCGGATCCTGCATTACCATGGCAATCTTCTTGCCTCGAATGGTTCTCCATTCTTTTTCTGTTTTGTACTTTGCAATATCTTTTCCGTCATACATGATGGAACCTCCGACAACACTGCCGTTTGAATCCAACATTCCGATGAAAGACTTTGTAAAAACAGACTTTCCAGAACCGGACTCTCCAACGATTGCCAAAGTTTCCCCTTCATACAAATCCAAAGAACATTTTCTGATCGCCATCAGTTTACGTCCACGCAGACTGAACTGGATTTGTACATCTTTAGCGGATAAAATTGGTTCTTTTGCCATTCTATGTCTCCTCCATCCTTATACGTGGTTTCTTGGGTCGGCTGCATCAGAAAATGCATTTCCGATCAAATAGAACGTAATCGTAATCAGAGATACAATCACTGCCGGGAAAATCAGCAGGTATGGATAATCCAGGAAGTAACTTCTTGCGTTTCTAAGAAGGATTCCAAGAGATGGTGTGTCGATTCCCAGTCCCAGTCCCAGATAAGACAAGGTAGACTCCAGTGTGATCGTTCCTGGAATAGACAAAGCAAGTCTAAGGATAACAACACTGATCAGATATGGGAAAATATTCTTTACCAGAACACGCCAAACCGGAGTTCCAAGACATCTTGAAGCCAGATTGTACTCTCTGTCCCTGTACATGATAACTAAGTTTCTGACGTTTCTTGCCATTGTCAGCCAACCAAATGCAATCAGGGAAATTGCCATAATAGTAAAGCTCTGACCGATCAACAGTGCGATCAATGTCATATAAATGATTGTCGGAATATTATTGATAATATTATATAACTCTGTAAAGAAACGATCCAGACTGCGCACATATCCCCAGATACATCCAATCGTCACACCTACAAAACACTCTCCAAGTGCAACCAAGACTGCAAGTTTAATAGATGTCTGTGCTGCATACCAAACCTGACACCAATAATCACGTCCCAGATTGTCTGTACCGAACCAGTACTCTGAGTTTGGATGGATAAACGCATTCTTTGTATCAGCGACCAGCTCTGCATAATTATACTTACCGATCATAAGAGCCACAAAAGAAAAAATAACCAGTCCAAAGAAAATGATTGTCAACAATACTGCCGTTTTCTTCTTTAAAAAGTTTTGGAATACCGATTTCCAGTAAGAATAATCGGAATATCCAATTCGCTCTGCTTCTTCCGGAGAGTACTCTGCAAAGGAAAAAAGCTCATCTTGATTCTTCTGCTTTTGTTCTTCCATTTATCTAGTACCTCCATTATCTACAAGTTTGATTCTTGGGTCGATCAACATCATTAAAACATCACCCAGGAAAACTCCAATGATACCCAATGATGCATACAAAATAACCAGTGTCTGCACAACATTTGTATCATAGCGGTTGATCGCATCTGTCAAAAGAGGTCCCATTCCCGGTACAGAGAAGAATTTCTCTACCAAAAGAGATCCACTGATAGT
>CAJMNU010000143.1 GCA_905214855.1 uncultured bacterium
GTAAAATGGGCATTTGAGAAAACAGTAAATAAAAGTTGGCAAAGCAGATGGGAAACTAATCCCAAATTGACCGAGCGAATGTGAGGAATACTTTCTGCTCTCTGGGTAGGAAGATGTGTATAAAGAGATAGGAAGACGCTGGAAACTGTATGGTTTCCAGCGTCTTTTGCGTTCTGGGAGTTTACCATAAGAGGCTGCTTTTAAGTAGATGATATGTTTGAAAATGTTTTGATTGGAAGGCTAAATATTTTTTCGGTTTGCTCTTGACATTTATAGGAAATAGATATATATTGAATTTATAAGATTTGTGAATGTTATTCACAAATAATATTAACTTCATTCACTGATAAGAAACGGCATGGGTAAATGAATGAGCAAAAGAAAGAATAAAAGAAAGGATCTAAGGTGGTAAGAGCATGATAATTGATCAGGAATTGTTATCTTTGAGTGATGTGGCGAAAGTGTGTGGAACGACCAACAATAATATATCAAACTGGAGAAAACGTGATAAAAGGTTTCCTACACCATATGCAGAGACATCAGCAGGTCCCATATGGAAAGCAGAAGACATTACAACATATCTTCAACAAAAGAAAGAATATGATGTAATTTCTACAGGTAATCTGAAAACAAAAAGAATTGCAATGCTTGGAAGGGCAAGAGGAGGAAAATCATTTTTTATTTCTAGGTTTGTAAAAGATAGAATGGGATTTCAACGATTATATTGCGGTAATAACAGTGATAAAACGCTATGTCCGATCTATGTAAAAATTTCTGAGGCAGTTGTTGTTGAAAATTATATATTCCATACAGATTTTAATACTATTTACCATAACGATGATTCAATAGAAATTGAAGAGCTTCGAAATCAGATCAGCAACTTGGTAGATACTTCCTTTTCTCAGGATAATAAAGAGAAGATGATAGAAATTGAACATGTGATCCGAAAGATCAAGACAATAGAGGAACAGTATCCAAATAGGAAGAATACTACTTCTTATCTGGATTCCTACCAGAACCCCAGTGATTTTTGTAAAGAACTCCTCAGAACGTGTGGATTGGGCGGGATAGAGATCATTGATACCCCTGGTGTTTCTGGTAATGTTGAAGCATCCCGTGTTGCTAAATCAGATATTTATATCTTTTTAGTAAAGCCGGATAATGGTGATGAATCACAAACATTAAAGAAAATCGTAACTCAGATAAAGGCAGAAATTGCTACAAGTAAAGTTGCATTTTTATATAAGCGAGAAGAGTTGTTGTTTTCAAGAGAAGAATATGAAGAGGCAAAAGCAGAAGTGAAACAGGATATGGCTGTATATACAGAACTGTTTTCAGATCTGAAAGGTACTATTATCTCTACGGAGTTAGATGTGTTAGATCCTGCATCGCATTGTCTTTTATTCCCGACAATGGCTAAAGAAAAGGTTTGTTTGCCAGAAGAACTATTTTTAAATGATATCAGAACAAAATTAATCCATGCATTTATGTCAGAAGATCCATATGAAGAGGATTTGGAGTTTAAGAAATTGATCACAGAAGAAGGAGATAAAGCAAAGAAATTAACTTGGTCTATTATGCAAAACATCCCAGCGCATTTAATGTTCTCTAGTGATAAAAAAGAAGAATATACCAATGAGATGTTTATGTCAGAACATCATGACCGTGTTATGTCGAAAGACAATTATCGGATTAGAACAGAGTTGGACGCTGTATATAAAAAAGAGAGTGACTTATTGGATTCTTATTTTTCTTCCTATACGGCAGAAGAATATCCCGAAGAATGGCAGCAGAAAGTTATAAAGTTTATATACAAAAAATTAACAAAAAGTATTAAAAATGATAGAGGATTAGGTGTAGGTTCTCATCCATGGGAAGAACATCCTGCCAGAACAATGCTTGTGGAGGAATCCATAATGGCAGACAAGGTTCTGGATGCTGTCTTGGGAAAAGATGATTGGTATATAAATGAGCCATATAGGGAGGCATTACGCAATCATCATATTTTTAGTGAAACATGGAATTGGGTGGGATGTACCAACACTGAAGAAGCAATTTTAAAGTTACAGATTATAAAAAAATGTCTTTTGACAGTAAAAGTATCAAACAGAGAAAATCTGATTTTGTGTAGATATATTGGTGGACTTAGAAAAATTGCCCAGTATAGGATTTTGGAACTTATGGGATATAGCGAAGAGCCAGCTATGGATGAGTTGGCTAAACTACCATTTTGATATAGAAATGTATAAGTTAATTTAAAAGATTCTAAATTATTCTTTGGGGCAGATATAAAAAGAAGTGGTTCAGGTATTTTTTAACACTTTCTTTTCAGTTCCATCACACACAGATAGATGGGGCTGGGCTCATGCAGGAAGATTTCTGGAAGAGTTAAAAAGACAAATAAATGACTTGAAATAAAATGCTGTTTGTTTAGAAATACAGTAAAATGAGTGAATTATTGTCTTAAAGATGGATAAAAACAGGGTAGAGTCGCAGATGTATGTTCACAGCAGCACAGTAGATAGGGAGAGAGGTATGAGGTTATTTAAAAAGAAATTATCAAAATTGTCATATGATAAAGAAAATAAGAAACCAATCATTCGATCAAGTATTTGCAATGGTGAACAAGTAGCTGGTTTTAAGGACATACATAATGGTAATTTTGAGGAGATCATGTTGCTAAAAAGTCAGGAAGATCTTGATAAATTTAAGACAATGTATGGAATACTGGAAGAAATAGAAAAGGAGTATTAAAACATGGAAGAGAAAAACAAGATGGAAATAAAAAATGATTATAGCAGCTTTTTTAAGAGTGTTTTAGATCAGGACAGAGCGCCTGTTGTGATTTGTAATTTAATGCATGAGATTATTTATATGAATATGGCAGCAGTATACCATTATGAAAAACAGGGTGGAGAGAAGTTGTTAGGACAATGCCTCTTAGAATGCCATAATCAAGAATCAAGAGAAAAAATACAAAAAGTAGTCGATTGGTTTGCAGAGGATGAGAGCCATAATATTGTGTATACATTTCATAACGATAAACAGAATAAGGATGTTTACATGGTAGCGCTTAGGGATTTTGGAAAACTGATTGGATACTATGAGAAACATGAATATAGAAATAAAGAAACTATGAAATTTTATGAGTTAGGATAGGAATGCAGATAAGATGAATATACAGATTTTTGGAACAAAAAAATGTAATGAAACAAAAAAAGCAGAGCGTTTTTTTAAAGAGCGTGGTATTTCGTATCAATTTGTTGATATGAAAGAAAAGGGTATGAGCAAGGGAGAGTTTACTTCTGTGGCACAGACAAATGGTGGTTTGGAGAATATGATAAATTGGGAAGGCAAGGATAAAGATATGCTTGCACTGATTCAGTATATTGCCAAAGAGGATAGGCTAGAAAAGGTACTTGAGAATCCACAGGTAATCAAAACACCGATTGTTAGAAATGGAAAACAATCCACAATCGGATATCAGCCTGATATATGGAAAGGATGGAAGTGATGGTAAAGAATATAATGCATGACCCGTTGTTTCTGGCACAGAAATCAACAGATGCGACAAAAGAAGATATGCAGGTGGTGACAGATCTGCTTGATACACTGAGAGCTAATTTGGAGAGCTGCGTTGGCATGGCAGCGAATATGATTGGTGTGAAAAAGAATATTATCGCAGTGGCAGCAGGACCTTTTCAGTTTGCAATGATAAATCCTGTCATCACAAAGAAATCTGGAGCATATCAGACAGAAGAGGGATGCTTGTCTTTGGATGGTATCAGGAGATGTACAAGATATCAGGAAATTGAAGTAGATTATCTGGACCCCAATTTTAGAAAACAGCATGGCAAATATTCTGGGTGGACGGCACAGATCATTCAACATGAAGTAGACCACTGTAATGGAATATTGATATAAGAGATAAAACAGTTCCCAAAATTCAGTCTTTGAAATTGGAGGAAATGATATGATTAGTATATGGAATCGCAGAGAATTGCTTGTAACAATGGAGATGAAACGTCAATCAGAAATACGTGATATTCTTTCTCAAAATAAAATAGATTATATCATAAAAACAAAAAACTTGCAGGCATCACCTCTTTGGGGTAATACGAGAGAACGGGTTGGGACGTTTGGAATAAATCATG
>CAJMNU010000144.1 GCA_905214855.1 uncultured bacterium
TACTGCTTCCTGACCTTTTAATATATAATATTGTTCTGCCTGTTCACGTTTTAACACTACTGCTTCGTGAATCACTACCACTGAATATGCTATAAAACAAAGAACAATCATTGTCACATAAGACAAAAACATTCGCTTAAATGTTTTACTCCTTAATTTTCCCATAACGTGTTATATTCCCCTACTCCTATTCCTTTCTATATTTGCTGCACCTGAAAAAATTCTATCTAGTATGACCGTCTTTCTGTCTATCTGAAAACGAATTCTCCAAGTTTTTGCTTTTTCTCTTCTTCAACAAAGTAATATTTCCATTCTAGATGAGTGAAAATGTTATTCTGTATCTTTCCTTTTTAATTGTATCATTTCATAATTCCTTTTATCTAGATTGTATGTCAAATCTATCTATAAAGCAATAATATTATTTATAAGAATAAACCTCCCAAAAAAGATGTACAAACGACAAAAAAATAGGTATAATAAATTTAATTCATGTGATAACAGAAGAAAATGAAAATCCACTCTTTCTTCTGCATCATAATATGCACAAAGGAGGTTCCTATGAGCACTATTGAAAACAAGTCCATCTGGGAGACGGTGAACACAAGTATCCAAGAAATCGAAAGACTTCTTGCTCAGGGAAAATACAACCAGGTCATGGTGAAATCCCGCCAAACTGTTGAGTATATGGTAAAATCACTGGCAGATCCCGCTTGTATCATAGAAAGTGATCTTGCTCAGATGATCGATGAACTCTTTAATGGTGGCTGGATCAGCAAAGAGACCCGTGAACATTATCATCAAATTCGTATCCTTGGCAACAAAGCTGTAAATGAGGCGAATAACAGTGCCACTGACGCAAATCGTTGTTACCAGATACTTGCACAAGAAGGTCATATTTTTTCCCACTCTTCACAGCGCAGACGACCTTCTGGTTCAAGCCGCCCTTCCTCTGTCAAAAGGAAAAAAAGAAAAACTGGTACAGATCTTTTAGTCGCATATGCACTCAGAGTGTTTATCCCTCTCCTTCTCTTAATCGTTGTAATTTTTCTCGCCACAAAACTGGTCAAAGTTTTTTCTGGTGATAAAGAACCAACAAGCACTTCTATAGAGACAACATCCGGGTTGACGATCCCGGCAAATGATGAGACGGAAGAGACTACAGAAAATACAGGTTCTGACACATCCACAGGTGATTCATCTGTTGTTTTGTATCGTGCGATCACGACTGTCAATGTACGTCCTGAACCAAACACTTCGATAGAACGCATTGGGAAACTCTCTCCAAATGATACCGTCGAATTTATCCGTGATTATGATGATATGTGGATCGTTGTCAAATACAACGGACAGGAGGCATATATTGCCAAACAGTATCTCGTTCCAGTAGCAGAATGACATTAAGGTGAAAAATCTTTATACAAAATTGCTTGTATTGGATTTTTCACCTTTTTCTTCTAAAATAACACAAGTACAACAGAAAGGAAAACATGTATGGAAACAATTCTTGTTGTGATACCTGTACAGGAAAAACATCAAACATATCTGGAATCTAAAGCTCCAAATGCACATTTTATCTATTCTTCTCCACAAACCGTTACCGATGAAGAACTTGAGATGGCAGACATCCTGATCGGAAATCTTCCTCCCGACCGTCTAAAAAAAGCCGCTTCCCTAAAATGGATGCAGCTAAACAGTGCTGGCTCTGATACATACTGTAAATTAGGAATCCTTCGTCCTGATACTATTTTAACAAATGCAACCGGCGCATATGGACTTGCCATCTCAGAATACATGCTTGGAGTAAGTCTTCAAATACAAAATAAACTTTTCTTATATCGAGATAACCAAAAGAATCACCTTTGGAAAGATGAGGGCTCTGTCACTTCCATCGAAGGTTCTACAACCCTTTCCATCGGTTTGGGAGATATCGGAGGCAGCTATGCCTGTCGTATGAAAGCCCTTGGAAGCTATACCATTGGGATCCGTCGGACAGCAAGTGATAAACCAGACTATCTGGATGAGCTATATACTATGGAAAGTCTGGATACCGTACTGCCCCGTGCCGATTTCGTAGCACTCAGCCTTCCCAACACACCCGAAACCTATCATATTATGACCGAAGACAGACTGCGCTCCATGAAATCAACCGCAATCTTGATCAATGTAGGACGGGGAACTGCCATTGACACAGATGCCCTAGTGCGTGTCCTAAACAGTGGTCATCTTGCTGGATGTGCAGTGGATGTCACAGATCCAGAACCACTTCCACCTGACCATCCTCTCTGGGATGCCAGAAATATGATCATTACACCTCATATTTCAGGTTTTTATCATTTGCAGGAAACATTTGAAAGAATCGTACGGA
Organism: uncultured bacterium; assembly: GCA_905214855.1. GTDB lineage: Bacteria > Bacillota > Clostridia > Lachnospirales > Lachnospiraceae > CAJMNU01. The sequence goes on from CAJMNU010000144.1 coordinate 2,366, forward strand.
TCGCAGGTGAAAATCTGGAGGCATTTTTATCTCAAAAACCAATGCGCAATGTTGTAGATTTTTCTACTGGCTATCGTACCCGTAATTCCTGATCTAAGAAATTACCTAACCATAACATTTCCAGAGCATCTGATGTGCAAACTAAAAATTGACACAAAAAAAGAGACAGAAAACATGTTTCCATTCGGAAATTTAGATTTCTGCCTCTTTTTCTTATACTCTAACTCTATCTTTTTCTTCTTTAGTCGTGTTTCTCAATATCCATGATCAGATCAACACGTCTTTGGTGTCTTCCACCCTCAAACTTTGCATTCAGCCATTCCTGTGTGATCATCTTTGCCATCTCCACTCCTACCACACGAGCTCCAAATGCCAGCACATTAGAGTCATTGTGCATTCTGGAAAGTTTTGCTGTATATGGTTCACTGCAAACACATGCACGGATTCCCTTTACCTTGTTGGCAGCCAGAGAAATTCCTACTCCAGTTCCACAGATCGCAATTCCCAAATCTGCCATTCCGTCTGCCACTGCACGACCTACTTTTTCACCATATACAGGGTAATCACAACTGTCAGAAGAATCTGTTCCCAGATTGATCACCTCATATCCCTGTTCCTCTAAAAACTTTGCGATCTCCTGTTTCATCTCTACTGCTGTATGGTCATTTCCTATTGCAATTTTCATACTTTACCACAAATCGTTACTGAAAACCATGATCTCTATCTGTTTTTCAACAACGTTCTCCTTTCTTCATCTTGTTCTCAATCATTCTTACATGATCATTCCTTATTTTTGTAAAACTCCTTTATCCTGTCTATCCTGCTCCCCATCCCCAAAAGCAGCATATCAAGAAGTGTGATGGCTGTCATCGCTTCCACAACAACAACAGCTCTCGGAACGATGATCGGATCATGCCGTCCCTTGATCACAATGTCTGTCTCTTCTCCATTTATAGTAACAGTCTTCTGTGATTTTGCGATGGAAGGTGTCGGTTTGAATGCTGCACGCAGCACGATCTGACTGCCATCACTCATTCCTCCAAGAATACCACCGGCATGGTTAGTTTCTTTGGCTATCTTTCCCTCTTTCATATAAAACGCATCGTTATTCTGTGAACCAAAGGAAGATGCTGCCAAAAATCCATCTCCAATCTCTACCCCTTTGACAGCTCCGATCGAAAACAGAGCTTTAGCCAGATTGGCATCTAATTTGTCAAACACAGGCTCTCCGATTCCTGCCGGCACACCATCTGCCACACACTCCACAATGCCTCCCACCGAATCGGCTTCTTCCATCTTTTGGAGCAAGAGTTCCTCTGCACGTCTTGCCGCCTCTTCATCAGGCATATACAAGCGGTTCTGCTCTCTCTCTCTCATATCAAAACGTTCTGGCGCAACAGCGATCCCACCAATTTCTTTTGTATAGGCAGTCACAGTAATCCCTAACTCTTTCAGCGCTGCTGCTGCAACAGCTCCCGCTGCCACTCTTCCAATCGTCTCTCTCCCAGATGATCTTCCGCCACCACGATAATCCCTGAAACCATACTTTGCATCAAACGTGTAATCTGCATGTCCTGGGCGATAGCAGGAAGCGATCTGACCATAATCTATGGAACGCTGATCCTGATTGTGCACCAAAAGAGAAATCGGAGTTCCTGTTGTTTTACCTTCAAAAACACCGGAAAGGATCTCAACTTCATCATTTTCTTTTCTCGGAGTCGAGTATCTTGTCTGTCCGGGTTTTCTCCGGTTCAGGTATGCCTGTATCGTCTGCTCATCTATTG
>CAJMNU010000145.1 GCA_905214855.1 uncultured bacterium
ACCTGTTCAATGGGAATGCGGGCGGTTACACTTGCATTTCTTCTGGAATCTCCTCCTCTATAAGAAGATCCAAAAACATCCGAACGTTCTATGTAACCTCCCAATTCCTCAACTCTTGCTTCGATCATGGAAAGAAATGCATCAAACTGCTTGGTTTCCACTGACATATCCACTGTCTTGATCAATTTCCGACTTTCTTTTATATCTGTCTCTTTTATCTTCTTCCTGTGAATTCTCATGTTCAGAAACTCCCATCTCTTCTGATACATCCGGCATCGCCCCAAGTGCAGGTGCAGCTGCTGCACCTGCCATGGTCTCTGTTACTGTTTCCTGATACATATTGCCAGCTGTATCTGCCGACTTACTGGAAGAAGCACCACATCCTGCCATCAGAAGCCCTGCCACGACACATACCATAAGATATCTTGCATACCGTCTCATGTAAACACCCCCTACTGTATTCTTATCTCTATCCTATCACCCTTTCTCTGTTTTTTCTATTGAATTGTCCTTAAAATATCTTACATTTTTTTCAATTTCCATGTTTTGATTTCAAATGGACGAATGCCAAAAGAAACCTTTCCATTCTCATGTGCGATCTCTCTTTCTTCCTGCTCCATGCAGTCACACTCCCAGATTGAAAACTGAGAAAGATCACCTAAAACTGGCAGCTCCATGGTTACTTCCCCACGCTTTCCATATGCTTCATACATACGGATCACAATACCATCTCCCTCTTCTGCCAATTTCACTGTATCTGCGATCACATGCTCTGTATCCAACTTCAACATAGAAAGTGTCTTCTTTTCTTTTGCCCCCACGATCTCTGCCTGAAGCGGACAATTGAGGTCATATGCCTCTTGGATAACCCGTCCTTCCCTAAAATCTCCCATATGTGGATAAAATGCATAAGTAAACGTATGTACTTCCTTATCTGCATCTGGATCTGGGAAGATTCCGGATTTCAGCAGTGTCAAACGCATTACAGAATCATGGATATCATATCCATACTTGCAGTCATTTAAAAGAGCCGCACCGTAACCACACTCAGAAAGATCTGCCCATTTATGTGCACACACCTCAAATTTAGCCTCATCCCAACTTGTATTTTTATGAGTTGGTCTCTCTACATGCCCAAACTGTACCTCATATGTTGCCTTTGATGCAAGAATATCTACTGGAAATGCAGTTTTTAGAAGCAGCTGCTCCTCTTTCCAATCTATGACAGTCTTAAAATCAATCCTTCCTGTATGACGGTAAAAATAAATCCTTTGTTCCAGAGTGGATTGTAAGAAACGGCGTTTTATTACAATAGTTGCTCTTACTGGTCCATTTTCTGCCAGATACAGATCTTCCAGCTGATTCCAATGCCAGGATTTTTCTTCATAATACGAATCAATATTCCATGCATTATATTCCAATGGACGATCTTCAAAAACGGTCAGACAGTTACCAGTAAAACCATCTTTCAAAACTTCTCTTTTTGCATTCTTATCATAGATAGAGGTAAACTCTCCATCCAAATTCATACGGATCTTATAAAATGGTGTCTCAAATGATGTGATCTGACGTTCTCCAACCTTTGGACCACTGATGACAGGTTCGATACACGGCTGTGCTTTTGCAAGATCAGGATAAACTGTAACACCCTTTGCAAGAGCGCACTCTGGAAGTGCAAACAGTACCATACCATTTTCTGTTCTTTGCAGCTCCTTATTCCATATTCCGGCACTCTCTGGAAGTTCTACAAATCCCCCACGCTCAAAACTCAATGTATTTTGCACCTGTACTGCTGCATTTTCCTGATCCACTGTCTGAAACTCCAAACAATTTTTTAATGCATTTTGTGCATTCTGGATCATGTTTGTATCCAATTCCCTCACTCGTGCATACTGGATATCAGAATCTTCATACACATCCTTAATGGAAGATCCTGGTAAAATATCATGGAATTGATTGAGGAGTACCAATTTCCATGCTTCCTCCAATCTCTCTTTTGGATATACAAACATGGGATCTGCACATGCTGCCAGAACACTAAATAATTCTGCATCTGCATTTAAAAACTCACACTTTCGGTTATTCTTTTTATTCTTTGCAACAGAAGTATATGTCCCCCTATGGAACTCCAAATACAATTCCCCGCACCACTTCGGGACTTTTTTGCCCTCCAGATTTTTTTCTAATATATGGAAAAACTCTTTGACAGAAGTTTGTCTTGTGACTGGACATCCACACACTCCTTTTGCCATCCTGCGGTTTTCTTCCAACATCTCAGCTGTAGGACCACCACCTCCGTCCCCATGACCAAAGCATGTCAAAACATCTTTTGTCAGCTCCTTATTCTGAAACCTCTGCCATGTTCCCTTAACCTGACTAACATTCTGTCTTCCATTATATGTTGTATTAAAGCCTCCGTTTTTGATCAATTCTGGATACACCTGATAATTCGTCGTAGAAATAAAATATGTCAGGATCTCGCTTCCATCCAATCCCTGCCACATCATTGTGTCATTCGGCATCTTATTATATTCATTCCAGGCAATCTTTGTCGTCATGAAATAACGGACACCTGATTTTTTTAGAATCTGTGGTAATGCCACACTATATCCAAATACATCCGGAAGCCACAACACTTCCTGATCCTCTATGCCAAATTCTTCTTTAAAAAACTTCTTTCCATATAAGATCTGCCGGATCAGAGATTCACCACCTGTCAGATTACAGTCTGCCTCCAGCCACATTGCACCTTCTGGTTCCCATCTGCCTTCTTTGACACGCTCTTTTATCTGCTCATACAGCCAAGGTGCATCCTCTTTCACAAATTGATACAACTGAGGCTGACTGGACATAAAGCGATATTCTGGATATTCTTTCATCAAGTTTAATACCGTCTGAAAACTTCTCACCGTTTTCTGTCTGGTCTGTCTCAAAGGCCATTTCCATGCCACATCAATATGGGTATGTCCAATGCTGTGCACACACACAGGATTCTGATATCTTGATGTTCCATCTTCTTTCTGATATAATTCCTGTTCCAGAAATGCATCCGCCTCCTGTACAGAGACATAAAACTCTTCACTTCCTACTCGTCTCAGATCCAAAAGGTTCACACAACGGTTTAAGATCTCCAATGTGTCATTGCGGTCGATCTCATCCTCTCTCATAAATTGTGCCGCCTCAAATGGTACTTTCATATCATAATACAGTTTCTCCACATCCGAACGCAAAACTGCAATCTGTTCAAAAAGGAAATTGGTAGGAAGCTCTTTATTCGAATAAGCATAAATCGCAATCTCAAACTTTTCCCCTGCTTTTGCTTTTTCTGATAATGTCACTGTGTGATGGTTCATATCCATAGTAGCTGCCATCTTGCCATTGACATAAACTAAAAACTGTGGATTATCAGTATTCCAAATATCAGTAGCACCGGTTGCCACCATAAGGACCGCTTTTTCCCCTTCATACTCTGGAGGAAGAATGATTTCTGAATACACCCAAAAATGCCCATCCTTACCTCCCCAAGTATCTGCTGTATTGAATGGTTTCCATTCTTCTCCGTCTTTTTGGAATGTACATTCCATCCGATAATCTCCCTCTTTGATCCATTGAGGAGTCATCTGCTGTACATTTGTATAACGCCAGCCTGACATATCTCTCAGCACTGCCTTGATGCGGTTTTCATACTGATTCATGATAGTACCCTCCATTCTGCTGTTCTTTTTGAAATTTCTCATCAATAAATCCAAAAGAGGACACTCTAAATTGGCAATCTCTTGCGTCTTCAGAGTATCCTCCCTCATTTTAACCCTTGATACCAGTAGAGGCAATACCTTCTACCAGATATTTCTGCATGGTTAAGAAAATCAAGAAAATTGGGATCAAGGATAATGTAGCCATCGCAAACATAGCGCCCCAGTCAGATCCTGCTGTTGGATCTGAGAACATTTTCAGTGCATAGCTGACCGGATACTTGATTGGATCACTCAAGTAGATCAAAGCAGCCAAGAAATCATCCCATCTCCACATAAAGGAGAAAATTGCACTTGTTACCAGAGATGGCTTGATCAATGGCAAAATAATGCGGACGAAAATGGAATAAATACTGCATCCGTCAATCTTTGCTGCTTCATCCAGATC
>CAJMNU010000146.1 GCA_905214855.1 uncultured bacterium
ATCACCAAAAATGGATGATTTATGATCACATAACACAACTCTTGAGATGAGTATAGATGGACTCCAAGAGCATCCATATATAAAGGCTGACGAACAGACTCAGGTTTACAAAGGATCAGACTCATAACATCACCTCCCGCCGGATCTGCATTCCCGTAGATGGAAACAGCTCACCAAACCCCAAATCTTCCACTTTCACTTCCATGGTCTTTGCATCTAGGAAACTTATCTGTACAGAAATTTTTGTAGTTCTTGGAGGACGTTTTGGAAATTCATCCAAAGTGACAAATACTTTTTTTTCCTCCTGTCCTGTAAGGGCTGATGTTATCATAAAGCAAAGTTCCCTGTCCCCATCTAAAATAAACTCTGCTTTTGCATTTGTCTCATACCAGACTGCCCCAGCAGGTACAATGATAAGTCTTTTTTCCTGTCCTTCATACACCACATCCATAGAAACCGTACAATCCAAATGTCCTTCACAGACACAGGTAAATGGTGGATTCTGCCCACTCTGCTCCAATTCCATACCTTTATAAACACATCCCTGAGAAAACAGATTTTTTTCCAAATACACTCTTCTTTTTTCACCGATCACAGACATAAATCCTGGTGCCCAATCTGTTCTCTCAAAACCTTCTCCTGTCAGGATAACAGAAGAAAACAATCTTCCATGAAGCATTCTCTCAGCACAAGATCCAAGGATCTGATCTCCCAATTTTTTACCATTAGGATTGATCAAAATGTCTGGACTAAAACTCTCCTGCATATGAGTACTGCCAGCAAAAACGATCAGCTCTTTTAAATGGCGCTTCGTTTTTAAATTATAATATCTCAACCCCGACTTTGCCAGCTCAAACAAGCCCACTTCATGGTTCCATATTTCTTTTCTCTGATTTAAAATATAATACAAAAAGCTCTCTTCCCTGCTGATCACATGAACGCTGTCTTCCTTCATGCCTGCCTGTGACGCACAAAAGGCAATCTGTTGTACCCATTCTTTCTCAATTCCTTCTACACACACTACGACACATCGGATTTCTTCTTTTTGCGTTTCCTGTTTCACCATGGAATATAGCTTGGACAAAAACATTGTCAAAAGTTCTTCTCCTGTGTATTTCACGCCCTCTAAGGTTGCTGTTCCTTTCTTTCTCACCAAAGAGAGTAACTTATCACAAAGAATCCCTTCCCCCTGCAAAGCGCTGCTATATGCTTTTTTCCCTACATACCACTCATTTTCCTGCTTTTTTTTACATAATACTGTAGAGATCGACCAGTCTGTTTCCCAATCCGCACATCGTACCTGAGTAAGCAGATCTCCCAGATCGATCCCCACGATCAATCCATCTTCCATTTCCCTTTTTTCTCCTGTCATAACAGCTGAAACAGAGTATTTGCAATCGCTGTTGTCCTGCTATAGTCTTTCATACTGTCTTTTGCTTTTTCATCCTGCTTTTCCGTTAAATAACGACATATTTCATTGATATAAGTGATCCTGTTTATCACTCCATCTGTCGGGAAACGCTGACAGGAAATCCTGCCCTCCTCCCGTATTTTTAAAACGCCCTGTTCCTCTTGAGCCACTTTATACTCCATCGTTTCATCTGCGAACAGAACTTTTTCTTTCACAAAGATCCCTTTATACATATGCCGCATAGACTCCATATGGAAATTCTCTTCATCTGGCAGCACACGCACCATTAAAACTGGTCTGCTTCCCACTGAACCATGATATTCCATCATTGCCTTATCCATTAAATCATCTGGAATCGCTGCCCATTTGAATAACTTCTGAAAATATGGGAATACCTTTCCCTGACTGAGCAGATTCTGGATCATGGCAGCACAAAGTCTGTGTTCTTCTCCAGTCAATTCTCCTTTTTCTGCATAATAACGTGTTAAAGCCAACTGATAAATATCTGGAATCTTTCCTTTATACAGAATACGGCGGATCATGCTTTCCAAATATGTAAATACCTTCTGAGGTACTTTTCTTCCATTCAAAAAATACTCTACACACTTTGTAGTAAAATATGCTTTTACCAAACTGCTGTCCTGTTTTTTTCTGGATGTATACCATTCAAATACCATATCCAGATTCGAATCTTCCATTCCAGTAAACAACATCTGTCCTAAAAGGCGTTCTTCTAAATCGTAAGTCTCTACCTTCTCCCGAATAGCAGTTTCAAGAATCTTATACATCTCTGTACTTGTTCCATTATAATGTTCACAGAGATAGTCCAAAATCATCCCATCTTCTTTTCCTTCTTGAAAAACAGCAAATGCTTTTGATAAAAGAAGGGGCTCTTTCCTGTCAATCCGTTCCAAGATCATCCTACTTACTAATTTTCTTGCATCTTCTCCTCGAATATCATCCATATGATAGGTCTCCATCATATGAAACACTTCTAAAATATGGTTTTGTGCAATCAAAATCTTGCAAATCCCAAGACGTTCTTTCTTTGTTAAGCCTGCCTTATCAATTCCCAAAAGATAGGGATCTGTATCCAGCTTGTCCCCTTGAGAAAGACTGATCTGATAACATCTTAAAATCTTCTCCAAAATTTTCTGACGATACAGCGGTTTTAACTGCATCTCTTGCAGGACACGCTCCAAAAGAGGAATCTCTCCGACAGAAAGCACACCATCCACAATTTTTGCACACTCAGAAAGACGAAGCATTGGATGCTCTGGATATATCTCAAAACATCTTTGCAAAAACTCTGGATGTTCCATAGCTTTTTCCTTATGAAATGGAACATTTACAAATCGATCCCCATATGCATCCTGAAAGATCAATACACTCTTCTCAGAATACAATGGGACATAGGCTTCCTTATTCCTTAAAGGATAGGCTTCTGCCCTTTCCAGCTCCTCACTGCATACAATCACATACCGCATCTGATCATCTTCACATACGATCCGAAATGATTTTAAAATAGCAGGAAGTACTTGAGCGACCGGAACATCGATCATTTCTTTATATAACATCCGATCATACAAAACTGCCAGAGAACGGTTGATCCTTGATCCAAACAATTGCTGCAAAGCGTAACGCTCCATCGTTCGCTCATATAATCGGTAAATCTGACTATCTGGTTTCCAGAAACGCACAATATTCTCATAAAGCTGTTCTTTGCTCTTAGAATCCAAGACACTTCCATAAGAAAAATATAGTAAGATTTCTTTTGGAAGCTGCTCATTATATGGTGTAGGAAGTGTATAGAGATAATACTCATACAATCTTGTCAAAGCAATCCCTGCCTTGATCCCCTTTTCGTACCATGGGAAACACCACGCTTCTCTACAGTCTCCTTTGATCAAAATCCCAAGCAATGCAGCAAGAATGGATGTCTCTGGGTATTGCTGGTACAGTGCAGCAAAAAAACGGAACTGTCTTTTATGGTATGTGTGCAAACTTCCCGAAAGCATAGATGCTGTCAAGGCAAGTTCTTTATTTAAAATCCCAACTCCTTTTCCAAACCAAAGGACCTGAAACTCAAATGGTTCTAATTTTCTTAACAAAGTCAGCTCTGATGCAAACAACTGACCAGCACGCAGATATAAAAATGGACTGTGACAGCCGTGTTCATATAGCATTCTATACATTCTTAAAAGATCAAAGACATTTTCAGAAAGATTCTTATCTATCTTTTCCAACAAATACAGATAAAAATAACTATTTCTTTCCTGTTCTAAGCACATATGCAGATAATCAATCAATCTGTTCTTCTCTTCTTCTCCCCCATAGATCTTCCAATATAGGTATTGATAAAATCCATATGCTTTATGATTCCACGCCTTTTCACCATATACGATTTCTCTGCATTCTCTCAGCAATGCGGCAGCACGATCTTCCTGTCCTGAATCCAAAAAAAGCTCTGCTTTTAACAAAGGAATCCATGTCCCCATAGATATCTGATCTGTCTCCATAATATCCAGACATTGCTGCAATTTCACTCTGGCAGTCTGGCGTGAATATCCTCCGCACTCATAAAACAGACGTTCTTTCAGATAATGAAGAATGCGGTGTTTTTCCAGCAGTCTGCGGTATACCATAGAATCTCTT
>CAJMNU010000147.1 GCA_905214855.1 uncultured bacterium
AAACCAGATTTCAGGAGCGTAACATATGGTGCTGGCGGAGGAACGAGCCAATATACAGTTTCTATTGCTTCCAAAATAAAAAAGGAATATAAAGTAGCTTCTTTGGCACATCTGACATGTGTATCTTCTACAAGAGAAGAGGTACACAGAGTTTTGGAGCAAATGAAAGAAGAAGGGATTGAAAATGTCTTGGCACTGCGTGGAGACATCCCAGCGGATGGGCCGGCAGCGCATGATTATAAATATTGATCCGTGAAATCAGGGAGTATGGAGATTTTTGTATTGGTGCGGCATGTTATCCGGAAGGACATGTGGAATCTGCGAATAAGACAGAAGATATCCTGCATTTAAAAGAAAAAGTAGAAGCAGGATGTGATTTTGTGACAACACAGATGTTTTTTGATAACAATATTTTATATAATTATCTGTACCGTATTCGGGAAAAAGGGGTTACTGTGCCAGTGGTTGCGGGAATCATGCCAGTGACGAATGCGGGGCAGATCAAGAGAATTTGTCAGCTTTCCGGCACTTATCTTCCGGCAAGATTTAAGGCGATCGTGGATCGCTTTGGAGACAATCCGGCAGCAATGAAACAGGCAGGAATTGCCTATGCGACAGACCAGATCATTGATCTGATCGCTAATGGAGTGAATGGCATTCATGTATATTCCATGAACAAGCCGGATGTGGCAGAAAGCATATTGAAGAACCTTTCTGAGATCCTTGGAAGAGGAAATGGGAAAGTGTGAGTGCAATGGAGTTTGTAAAAAAAGAAGCACTCCGTTATCTTGGGTATCGCAATACCATGCCGGATGAAAATACAGAATTGCTGGTTGATTCCTGTATCGTGGAAGCAAGAGCAGCGGCTTCGATGGTACATGTCAGCCGGATTTTTCCGGTGAGTGTTCAGACAAGAGAGGAACATGGTCAGGAAGAAGGATGGATCGAGAGTGGATGTTTTGTGACAAGGAGTAAAAGCCTTTCAAAAAATCTGGAGGGATGTGAGCAGATCTTGGTTTTTGCAGCGACACTTGGGGTAGGGATCGATCGGCTTTTGACACGTTACTCAAAACTGGAGATGAGCCGTGCGGTTGTTTTACAGGCAGTATCTGCGGCTTTGATCGAAGCATATTGTAATGAATTGAATGCAAAGTGGAAAGATGACTTTAAAAAAGAGGGCTGGTATCTTCGTCCAAGGTTCAGCCCAGGATATGGGGACTTTGCTCTGTCCAACCAAAAAATAATATTACAATCACTGGATGCAGCAAAATGGACTGGGATCACACTTACAGACAGTTTATTGATGATGCCATCTAAATCAGTCACTGCCGTGATCGGTATGGGTAAAAATCCAGTAAACTGTGTTGTGGAGGGCTGTGAGGCATGTGAAAAGAAAGATTGTGTGTATCGGAGGTAATAGTCAGTAAAATAGGATGGAAAGGAAGACAAAAATGGAAATATTAGAATTATTACAGAATAGAGTTGTCTTTTTTGATGGAGGTATGGGCAGTCTTTTACAGGAAAGGGGATTAAAGCCTGGAGAGCTGCCTGAGACATGGAATATTCTGCATCCGGAGGTGGTTACAGATATTCAGGAAGCCTATCTTCTGGCAGGAAGCGATGTTCTTACAACCAATACATTTGGGGCAAATGGTCTAAAATTTGGCAGAGAGGGAGAATTCTCTCTGGAACATATTGTGAGCGCTGCCATAGCCAATGCAAAGGAGGCAATAAGACGAGCCAAAGAAAAAACAGGGAAAACAGGATATGTTGCTTTGGATCTAGGACCGACCGGAAAGCTGTTAAAACCAATGGGAGACTTGGCTTTTGAAGATGCGGTTTCTCTATACGGAGAAATCGTGGATATCGGAGTCCGTGAAGGAGTGGATTTGATCCTGATTGAGACAATGAGTGACAGCTATGAGCTAAAGGCAGCAGTTTTAGGAGCAAAAGAACATTGCAGCCTTCCAATTTTTGCTACTGTCACATTTGACTCAAAAGGGAAGATGCTGACAGGAGGAACGGTTGAGAGTGTGACTGCTCTTCTGGAAGGTCTTGGAGTGGATGTCATTGGAATGAACTGTGGACAAGGACCTTTGCAGATGAAAGAGAGTGTCATCAAAATGCTTCAGGAGACTTCTCTTCCAATGCTTGTAAATCCGAATGCAGGACTTCCGCACAGCGAGAATGGAAAGACTTGTTATGATATTGATGCGGATGTGTTTGCCAAGGCAATGCAGGAGTTTGTCCATATGGGAGTACGGTGTGTAGGCGGATGCTGTGGTACAACACCAGATCATATCAAAAAGACGGCTGCACTGTGCCATGATATCCCGATACAAAAGATAGAACCTAAAACAAAGACTGTGGTAACTTCTTATGCACAGACCGTGGTGATAGGGGAAGATCCTGTCATCATTGGCGAAAGGATCAATCCAACGGGAAAACCAAAGTTAAAGCAGGCTCTGAAAGAACATAATCTGGAGTATCTGCTTCAGGAAGGTGTCAGTGAACAGGAACATGGAGCACATATTTTGGATGTCAATGTGGGACTTCCAGAGATCGATGAGACAGCCATGATGACAGAGGCAGTTGAGGCGCTTCAGAGTATTTTGGATCTTCCTCTCCAGATCGATACATCTGATATTCAGGCAATGGAACATGCAATGCGTATTTACAATGGAAAACCAATGGTGAATTCTGTCAATGGAAAGCAAGAGGTGATGGATGCCGTATTTCCGTTGATAAAAAAGTATGGAGGCGTTGTGGTTGCTCTGGCGTTGGATGAGGACGGAATTCCGGATACTGCACAGGGAAGGCTTTGTGTGGCAAAAAAAATCTATGCAGAGGCGGCAAAATATGGTATTTTAGCGAAAGATATTGTTGTGGATGGACTTTGTATGACGATCAGTTCGGATGAAAAAGGAGCTGTGACAACGCTGGAAACAATTCAAAGAGTGAAAGAGGAATTAGGAGGAAAGACGATCTTAGGAGTTTCCAATATTTCTTTTGGACTTCCTATGCGTGAATATGTCAATACCGCATTTTTCACTATGGCACTCCAGAAAGGTTTATCTGCAGCTATCATAAATCCAAATTCAGATGCAATGATGCAAGTATATTATAGTTATCGGGCACTTGCCGGTCTTGACGCACATTGTAGTACTTATGTTGCTCAATATGCTGCTAGAGCAGCTGAGCTAAAAGCAAAGAAAGCGAAAGCAGCAGAAGAAGTAAAGGAATTTAAGAATACAAAAGGTGTAGGACAGGCAGAAAAAAAAGAAGATAACAAGCAGGAAAAAACGCAATTTGGGGAGAAACCAAAGTATTCATCACTCTATGAAAGCGTATTGCGAGGCTTGAAAGAAAGAGCCACAGAGAATGCAGAAGAAGCGCTGAAAGAAAAAGAAGCTCTTCAGGTAGTGAATGAAGAGTTGATACCAGCATTGAATGAAGTGGGAAAAGGCTTTGAGGCAGGTACTATTTTTCTGCCGCAGCTTTTGATGAGTGCGGAGGCAGCAAAAGCAGCATTTCGTGTTGTTCAGGATGTGATGGATACCACGGGCGAGAAAAAAGAAAAACGTGGACGGATTATTTTGGCAACCGTAAAAGGGGATATCCATGACATTGGAAAGAATATTGTCAAAGTATTGCTGGAGAACTATAGTTTTGAAGTTGTGGATCTAGGAAAAGATGTTTTACCAGAGGTGGTAGTGGAAACTGCTATGAGAGAGAAAATCCGTCTGGTGGGACTGAGCGCTTTGATGACAACTACAGTTCCCAGTATGGAAGAAACGATCCGACAGTTAAGAAAAGCAGATCCTTCCATTCAGATCATGGTGGGAGGTGCAGTTCTGACAGAGGATTATGCAAAAACAATCGGTGCAGACTGTTATTGTCGTGATGCAATGGCATCTGTACAATATGCATCTAAAATATTTGGATAGCAGAAAATGGGGAAAGCAGTAAAAACACAGTAAAATACAGAAAGAAAGGAAAAGGTGTGGAGTATGGTTCAGAAAACATTGGTGGTAAAAGGGGTTAAGTTACTT
>CAJMNU010000148.1 GCA_905214855.1 uncultured bacterium
GTTTCGCGGGCGTTGATTCCTCCCTTTTGATGGAACATAGGAGTATCCAGAAGGCGAAGAACATTTTCTCCAATTCCAATAGCTGTTTCAAGGGCACGAGAGTTACCTGTAAAATGCCATGTGTCCAGCAGACCTTCTACCCATTCATGACTACATAACATGTGTCCGTTTTTACAGTGTCTATTAGTGTGTTCCCATTGACCTCCGTAAATGAGAGGATCTTTGCTGTAATGGCAAACATCGACATCCATCCAGTGGTCAGAAGCAACAAGACCATAGTCAAGGAAACGACGGATTCCAGTACGAGCATACATAAGATAGCAGGCATGAGGATAATCATATTCATTGTTAGTCCAAACAGGTTCATCACCGCCACGTCCCTGCATTGTATAGCCCGGATCTGGTGAATCACCCCAGTTCATCATGCCGTAGCAGCGGGAATGTCCATCTGCGCGTGCAGAAAGCGCCTTTTCAAATTGTGGATTTTTTACAGAAGGAAATACATCTTCAAATACCTGAGCATTGTGGAAGATTTCTGGAGCGATATGACATTTGTCAGGCATCTGATAAATGGTACTGCGGTTATTTAAGTTCTGTAAAGATTCACTTGCATTATGGAAATGGAAGAGAACACGCTGACAACGAGCCATGCCGGATTCCATAGAGACTTTATCGTTTCCTTCTGGAACTAAGGCGACAGTAAGTTGATTTGCGTCTGCAAAAACTGCTTTTGGATAGTTTTGCTGACCCTGAAAAACAGTGGCACAGAGACCTTCAGACTCAGTGGTACGGTCACAAAACAGAGTTCCATAGAATACTTCTGCAAAATGTTCATTTGCCTCATAAAGAAGTAAATGAGAATCGATGATCTGACCAACAGTTTCACCATATTCGCTGGTCTGGAACTGTGTCTGATAATTGGAACGTGCTGCACAGGTGCGTATGGAAGAATTCTCTGGCTTTTCAGAAAGCACAGATGCAGCAGATGAGTTATCATTAGCAGTCAGTATAAGGGAGTGAAGACAGAATGGATCATCAGATGTATTGATCAGACGGTATTCTGCTTCGATCCAAGGTTTTTCAGCGAATGCTGTCAGGCGGATTGTTGCCTGAAGCTGTTTGGCATTTTTACAAAGTGCATTGGATGCTTCTGGGAAAAGAGTAGCATTTCCTTCCAGAATCGTTACAAGAGGACCTTCTTCCAATATATTCCATGAAGTGATATCTGTTTTGTATGGGATCTGTGCATTATTTTGTTCTTCACTTAAGGTTGGAACACTAATCTGATAGGAAGAAGGAATTCCATTTGCTGTTATTTCTTCAAATAGGGATGAAGAGTGCAAAGTTGTGGAAAAGCATAATGCACCTGTTGATACGGTAAAATTACCATTGTTTTTTGTTACTTGGTTGGTTTGACACAAAGCAGCTGTTGCTTCAGGTTCTTCATTTGCGAATACTAAAAAACAATCAGCAGCTTTATTGGCTGGAAGATCTGCAAGAAAACGGATATGCAGCCAGCGGATAGAACCATCATCCCATTTGGATGTGATTTTAAACTGAGCAGGGTAGAAAGAATGGTTTTGCAGGATTCTAAGTCCCTCGATAGATGTTAATGTTCCTTTTGCAAAAGGAATAGCAACCTGACAGTGTTCCTTTTCTCTGGGGCTGCTGTATAATTTGTCAAAATGAAGCTGGATCATGATGAAATACTCCTTTTTCTTCTTTATCAGAAACGAATGGTCATAAGGCTGTAATAAGAAAACAAGACTTTCATTTGTTCTGTATTTGCTGTTCATTTTACAACAAAAAAACTGAAAATTCTATAGATTTTATGACATAATTTTGAAACAATACTGAAAAATTGTCATTTTGATAGGGATTTGGAGTTAAGATGAAAAAGAAATGAAAAAAGGATGAAAAAGAATGGAAAGAAATAGCAAAGGATAAAAAAGAAATAGAACAAGGAGAGAAGTAGAAGAAAAGCTAGGGGAATAAGTAGAAAAATGAGTAGGAATAACATGGAACGGCTAGTGGGATGACTCTGTTTAAATTTCTAAAAAAATCAATGAATTTGTAGTTATTTTCGGCTATTTTTTAATAAAAAAAAACTTGTCACTAAAAACAGGCTAGAATATAATATAGTCTATAAAAATGGCACATGGAAGTTGTCTTATTTATATTAGACTTTATTTGTGGCATGGATATATAGATGTAGTACGGTATGGAGATATGGGGATTCGTATTGAGCTATGGCTGATAATAGAAAAATAATGAGAAACAGATGAGAAGTAGATGGTTAGTTAAAAGGCAATTTACAGAAGACTAGGTAATGCAATGGGTGGCGAATAGAATGGAAAGTCTATGTGTAAAGGAAATGAACAAGAAACAGGAAGAAAAGAGCAAGTAAACGAGATGATAGGAGGATTCCAGATGAATCAGGAAATGATTATAGTATTGGATTTTGGTGGTCAGTACAATCAGTTGATTGCCAGAAGAGTTCGGGAATGTAATGTATATTGTGAGGTACATCCGTATTCTATGGGATTAGATGAGATCAAAAAAATGAATCCTAAGGGAATTATTTTTACAGGTGGTCCGAATAGTGTGTATGATGAGAAATCTCCACATTGTCCTAAGGAAATCTTTGAAATGGGTATCCCGATTTTAGGAATTTGTTATGGATCTCAGCTTATGTCTTATATGTTGGGAGGAAGTGTTGCAACAGCGCCAGTAAGTGAGTATGGTAAGACGGAAGTGGATGTAGATACTGAATCAAAGCTGTTTCGTGGAGTTTCGCCAAGGACAATTTGCTGGATGAGTCATACAGATTATATTGAAAAGACTCCTGAGGCATTTAAGGTAGTGGCACATACATCAGTTTGTCCAGTGGCAGCCATGGAAAATGAGGAAAAGAAGTTATATGCGGTTCAGTTCCATCCGGAAGTTATGCATACACAGGAAGGACAGAAGATGCTGTCTAACTTTATTTTTGATGTGTGTGGATGTACAGGAGACTGGAAGATGGATTCTTTTGTTGAATCTACCGTACAGGCACTTCGTGAAAAAATTGGAAATGGAAAAGTGTTGTGTGCGCTGTCTGGTGGTGTGGATTCTTCTGTAGCAGCAGTTTTATTGTCTAAGGCAATTGGAAAACAGTTGACTTGTGTTTTTGTGGATCATGGTTTGTTAAGAAAAGATGAAGGCGATGAAGTAGAGGCGATCTTTGGACCAAATGGTATGTATGATCTGACTTTTATCCGTGTGAATGCACAGCAGAGATTTTATGATAAATTGGCAGGCGTAGAAGATCCACAGGCAAAGAGAAAGATTATTGGTGAAGAATTTATTCGTGTTTTTGAGGATGAAGCAAAGAAAATAGGCGCTGTAGATTTTCTGGTACAGGGAACGATTTATCCAGATGTTATTGAATCTGGTAAGGGTGATGCAGATGTGATTAAATCTCATCATAATTTAGCATTGCCAGATTGTGTGGATTTTAAAGAAATTATAGAACCACTTCGGTTATTGTTTAAGGATGAAGTGCGTAAAGTTGGTTTGGAATTGGGGATTCCGGAGTATCTTGTGTATCGTCAGCCGTTTCCAGGTCCCGGACTTGGGGTACGAATTATTGGAGCTGTTACTCCAGAAAAGGTTCGTATTGTTCAGGAAGCAGATGCAATTTACCGTGAAGAGGTAGCCAAGGCTGGATGGGATAAGAAATTGTCCCAGTATTTTGCTGCAATTACTAATATGCGAACTGTAGGATGTATGGGTGATGGAAGAACATATGATTATGCTGTTGTTTTGCGGGCTGTGTTGACTTCTGATTTTATGACAGCAGAATCAGCAGATATGTCATGGGAGATTTTATCAAAGGTGACAAGCAGAATTGTTAATGAAGTGAAAGGTGTTAATCGTGTACTGT
Organism: uncultured bacterium; assembly: GCA_905214855.1. Taxonomy (GTDB): domain Bacteria; phylum Bacillota; class Clostridia; order Lachnospirales; family Lachnospiraceae; genus CAJMNU01. The sequence continues at coordinate 3,926 of CAJMNU010000148.1, forward strand.
ATGATTGTACAGGAAAACCACCAGCTACAATTGAGTTTGAATAGTTGCTACATCTCTGGAAAGTCTTGATTTATAAGGCTTTCCAGA
>CAJMNU010000149.1 GCA_905214855.1 uncultured bacterium
ACAAACACAGCTCCAAAAGAACAAACAAACACACCACCTGTCAATACGAACAAAAAGGTCAAAAATGGCTTTCTTTGGATGGGATGTCTTGGAATATTCATCCTCATCCTTTTTGTTCCGATCATAATTGGCTTATTGGTAAACTCTATGATAGAAGACTCCATGACGGACACTTCCTCTAACATCAAAAGCAATACCACTATCTCTACTACATTCATACCAGAAGAACTCAATGAAATACTACACGAAAAGCAATTCTGACTTCCTTTTTTCATCAAAATAGTATATAATATTCTCAAAATACAGATAAAATTCTGTATATAATAAGAAGAAGAGTATAAAAATTACCTACAGAAAGGACATTGATATGGAAACTATGGAAAATGTAATGGTATTTGAACATCCTCTGATCCAGCACAAAATTTCAATTCTACGCAACAAAGCAACAGGAACGAATGAATTCCGTTCTCTGATTGAAGAGATTGCAATGCTTATGGCATATGAAGCACTGCGTGATCTTCCTCTCCAGATGGTAACCGTGGAAACTCCTATCGAAACCTGTGAAACTCCTATGTTATCTGGTCGTAAATTGGCGGTTGTTCCAATTCTGCGTGCTGGTCTTGGAATGGTAAATGGCATTTTAGCTCTTGTTCCATCTGCGAAAATCGGTCATATCGGTCTTTATCGTGACGAAACCACCCATGAGCCTCACGAATACTATTGCAAACTGCCAAGTCCAATTGAGGAAAGAACTATCATTGTTACAGATCCTATGCTTGCCACAGGTGGATCTGCTGTTTCTGCTGTGGACTTCATCAAACAACATGGTGGTAAAAAAATCAAATTTATGGCGATCATTGCAGCTCCAGAAGGTTTAAAACGTCTGCATGAGGCGCATCCTGATGTTCAGATCTATATCGGACATCTTGATCGTGGTCTAAATGAAAATGCATATATTTGTCCTGGTCTTGGAGATGCGGGAGACAGGATTTTTGGAACAAAATAAATTTTTCCAAAATTTCTTATGATTTATCTTTAACAAAAAAACGCTTCTTTTCATACTTTACCATCTATTCAAAGTATGTTTCGAAGCGTTTTTTATATTCTACTGATTGTATTATATCCTTACTCTCGTATTATCCTTCCCCTATGACATCATCCAATGCCCTTATACTGAATACTCAAAATACAAACTAAAACAGCCAGAATTACATAGACATATTTTGCCAGAAAGAAGAATACCTTTGGCAGTGGTTTTTGGCGTCCCTGATTCAATTCATCCTTAATCTTTCCAACTCCGAGAACCCAATAAATGACAATCGCACAAAGTACAGCACCGAATGGTGTTACATAAATGGTAATAATATCCATCCATTTTCCCATATATGGTTCATACTCAATAAAAAGTCCTACCAAAAAAGTGATACATCCCACTGCAGCCACTGCTACTTTTCTATTCCACTTTACATGGGTCTGAAGTGCCTCTGTGCAGACTTCAAACATATTCACCAAAGATGTGATTCCTGCAAACAATACCGCAATAAAAAAGATCGCTGCTACCAGATTTCCCATCGGAATCTTAGAAAATACGATCGGCAGTGTAATAAACATAAGAGGCGGACCTGACTTTGGATCCAGACCAAATGCAAACACCGCTGGAATGATCGCAAATCCAGCAAGAAGGGCTGCCAATGTATCCAAAATGGCTGTTGTTACAGCGGCTTTGGGAATATCCTCTTTTTTGTCCAGATAACTTCCATAGATTATCATACCTGACCCTGTGATAGACAAAGAGAAGAATGCCTGTCCCATTGCCATGATCCATGTCTCCGGAACCAGCAGATAACTCCAGTCTGGTACAAGAAGGTAGCGATATCCTTCAATAGCTCCAGGAAGAAACGCAACACGAATTGCGATCAACAAAAACAAAATAAAGAAAGACGGCATCAAAATCTTATTTAATTTTTCGATTCCTTTCATAACTCCGCCTGTCAATACCAACATCGCAATAAGAATAACTGCCGCATGCCATCCAAAACTGCCAAAATGTCCTGTTATCTGAGAAAAATACTGACCTGACAGTTCATTTAAAGCAGCTCCATCCAGACCAGCAGCTCCATGCATCATATTACCGGACACAGCTCCCACGATATATCGAAAAACCCATCCTACAATAATAGCATATCCAATCGCAATTCCCAAAGAGCCAAACAAAGGAACAGCACCGATCAGACCGCCTCCCTTTTTTCCCCTTTGTTTTAATGCATAATCATATGACCCAATCGGACCTGTCCTAGTCAAACGTCCAAAAGCAAACTCTCCAGATAATCCAACATAACCAAACAACGCTACAAACAAAAAGTAGACAAGCAAAAATGCTGCTCCCCCATATTGTCCAACACGGTATGGAAATAACCAGATATTTCCCATACCAACTGCAGATCCCACGGAAGCGAGAATAAATCCCATACGGTCTTTAAACTGACCATTTTGCCCTACTCTCTCTTTCTTTTCCATACGTCTATAAACTCCTATACATCTTTTTATTTTTGTTTTATCCCTTATGATCTATCTTTTTATTTTTGTTGTAGAAGACAGATTCTTTAACAAGAGCACAGGATCACTCCTGTTCTCTCTTCTCTGCTATCTCTCCCTGCTTCTTATAGATAGATTTTTCAGGTACACACCCTCTCACACTGGACAACGGATATACATTGCTCTCACGTCCGATGATAGTACCTGGATTCAGCACAGAGCCACATCCCACTTCTACCAGATCGCCGACCATTGCGCCAAATTTTTTCAGTCCAGTTTCAATATCTCCCTCTTTTGCATGAACCTTGACCAAGGCTTTATCTGATCTGACATTGGAAGTGATCGCTCCTGCTCCCATATGTGCCTTATACCCCAAAATAGAATCTCCTACATAATTGTAATGTGGAACCTGCACTTTATCAAACAGAATCACATTTTTAAGTTCTGTAGAATTGCCAACAACCGCATTCGCACCAATGATACAGTTACCGCGTAGAAATGCACAATGACGCACTTCTGCTCCCGGACAGATGATGATATTTTTTCCCATTGCCACAGTGGTTGCCACTTTTGCATCTTTATGGATCCAAATACTATCGCCAAGTTTTGTATAATCCATCTCGGGCAAAATCTTTCCCAAAGTCTCAATCCATTCCCCGATATGAGGAAGTATTTCCCATGGATACGTAAATGAAGCCATCATTCTTCCAGCAATGCTGTTTGACAAATCAAATAATGCTTCAATCTTCATCTCTTCCTGTTTCATTGCCTGTTCTCTCCTTTTCTTTAGCGGTTTTCTCATTAGACCGCTGTTTTTCTTTCCCATATTTGCCTTCTTTTCCCTGTTTCTTTGGTACTTTATAGTAAGATGCCGCAGTGTCAAAAGAATGGCGGAGCATAGACGGATCACTTCGCTGTCCTGCTGCAAGGGTTCTCCCTGCTACAAAACGCTCTAATTTTTCCATATATTCCTGTGGTGTGATCGTCCCTTCTGCCACATAGGTCAGCCCTTTTTCCCAGCTTGCTGTAAGTTCCGGATTCAAAAGCTGTCTCATAGACATAGAAACCACATCAAACACAATCTCTCCTAACAATGTTGGTGTGATCATCTGTGTTTTTTTATTCAGTTCTAAGTATTGGATACTGACAAGTTTCTTTAAGATCTCTGCCCTTGTTGCACTAGTACCAATCCCACTCCCCTTGATCTGTGCTCTCAATTCCTCATCTTCGATCAGCTGCCCCGCATTCTCCATAGCAAGAATCATAGAACCCGAATTATAACGCTTTGGCGGTGAAGTTTCTCCCTCTTTTATGGAAAAACTGTGTATTGGCAATTTCATACCTTTTTTCAAGGTCTTCAGTGTTTCAAACAACGCTGCTGAGACTGTTGCATCTGTATCTCCCGCATTCTTTGGGATACCTGATACCTTAAAATATCCT
>CAJMNU010000150.1 GCA_905214855.1 uncultured bacterium
ATTCGAACTTGCGACCTCTACGTCCCGAACGTAGCGCTCTACCAAACTGAGCCACGCCTCGAATCCTCTGTTTGAGAACTCATCTCAACCACGTATGCTAGTATAATATGGAATTTTAAAAATGTCAAGAAAATTTTTTAATTTTTCAAATTTTTTCTACAATTAAGTGAACTGCTTCATTTCCTGATACCATATGATATTGCATTCATCCAAAAATCCCTTATTATTTTTCTATTGGTGTAAATCCCAGATCATCTAAGATCTCTGCTGCCTTTGCTGCACATTTTTCACATCCTTCAATCGTCACAGTTTTAGATGCAAGATCTACCTGATGTTCTAAATTTGCCCCATCCATCGCTTTATGAATCCTCTCTACACACTTTTCACACATCATATCCTCACAATAAAATGTCTTCATCTTTTTTCCTCCTTCTATTATTTCATTAATTTTTGTATTGTTTCACAAAGTTCATCCAACGCCTCTTCTCGTCCTGCCTGAATGTCTTCCACTACACAGGACTTGATATGGTTTGCCAGAAGTACTTTATTGAAGCTGTTTAAAGCTGCCTGAATTGCCATCACCTGAGTAAGGATATCTACACAATAGCGTTCCTCTTCCACCATCGTTTTTACCCCTCTCACCTGTCCCTCAATTCTATTTAACCTATTTAAGAGTCCACGAAGTTCTTTGTTTTCTCTGTGTTTATGACGACAGCACTCCTTCTCGGATGTATTCTGTTCGCTCTGTCCATTTTTACCCATCCCACATTCAGGCATATCTGATGTAAGGTTGCTGCATTCTCTTTTTTTCTTTTCTATTTTTTTTTCTTCCACATCTGCGATATCCTTTCACTTCTGTTCTATCTTTCCTATATACATACTCTCATTCTTTTCCTATGACCCATTTCACTGCCACTCCCGATCCCTCAGGCATGGATCATTCAACTGACTCCCTTATAATTTTAAAAGACGAAGCCGGAGTGCATTGCTCACAACGCACACAGAACTGAGTGACATGGCAAATCCACCGATCATTGGACTAAGCAATGGACCACCAAACAAATATAATACACCTGCTGCCACTGGAATCCCCAAACTATTATAGAAAAATGCCCAGAAAAGATTCTGCTTTATATTCCGTATCGTTGCCTTACTCAAGCGAATCGCACGATACACGTCTTGTAAATCTGATTTCATAAGCACAATATCGCCTGCATCCAGCGCAATATCACTTCCGGAACCAATCGCACAGCCTACATCTGCCTGTACTAAAGCAGGAGCATCATTGATTCCATCTCCTACCATCATGACATGTTTTCCTTCTTTCTGTAATTTTTCCACTACAGCTGCCTTATCTTGCGGAAGGACTTCTGCCACCACATGTTCAATATGTGCCTGTTTTCCTATGTGATCTGCTGTCTTTTGGTTATCTCCTGTCAGCATGTAAACCTCAATCCCCAGAGATTTCAGCTCATCCACTGCATTCATACTGCTCTCTTTGATCGTGTCTGCTACAGCAATGATACCCAATAATTCCCTTTCTCTGGCTACAAACATTGGCGTTTTACCTTGTTCTGCCATATGTTCTAACTCTTCTCCTGCCATATCCCAAGGAATTTGGAAACGATCCATCAATTTTCGATTGCCTATAGCAATGTTATCACCATCTAATGCTGCTATAATACCTTCTCCTGTAATACTCTCAAACTTTTCCGGTTTTGTCAAATCCAATTCTCTTTTCCGAGCCTCTTCTACGATTGCCTGTCCCAGAGGATGTTCTGACATCTGTTCACAGGAAGCGGCAAGCTGAAGTAATTCTTTCTGGATTCTCTCTTTTGCATCTGTGCTGCATACAGCATCTTTACAATTAGAAATCTTGTAAATGAGAAGATCTGTCACCTGAGGCTTTCCTTCTGTGATAGTACCAGTTTTATCCAACACTACAGTATCAATCTTATGTGCCATCTCCAATGCTTCACCACTTTTGATCAGGATTCCATGACTAGCTCCTACACCAGTACCAACCATGATCGCTGTAGGAGTCGCAAGCCCTAATGCACATGGGCAGGCAATCACTAAAACAGCCACAAAAATCGTCAATGCAAATGACAGAGGTTTTCCTCCAACAAACAGCCACAAAAGCGCTACAACAAGTGCAATGACCATTACAGTTGGAACAAAATAGGCTGCAACTGTATCTGCCAGCTTGGCAATAGGCGCTTTTTTCCCCTGTGCATCTTCCATCATTTTAATGATTTTTGACAAAGTTGTATCAGAACCAACTCTCTTTGTCTCCATCACCATAGCACCATTATAATTCATGCTGCCCCCGATTAGCATATCTCCTGCCTGTTTCTCCACAGGAATGCTTTCTCCTGTCAGCATAGATTCATCTACACTGCTGCTCCCCTCTAAAACAATACCATCTAGGGGTATCCTGTTTCCTGGCTTTACTAGGATTTTCTGTCCCACCTGTACAGATGAGGAAAGAACTTCACGTTCCATCCCTTCCTCATATAAAATAGCTGTATCGGGCGCAAGCTCCATCAATTTACGGATTGCCTCAGAAGTTTTTCCCTTACTTCGACTCTCCATATATTTTCCTAACATGATCAAGGTTACGACCACTGCAGCAGATTCATAGTATAAGTTATGAGCATTCATAGGTTTTTTTACAATACCGATCGTCATAACCAAACTATATAAAAAAGCACTTCCTGTACCAATGGCAACTAAAGAATCCATATTTGGATTTCCTTTGAATAAAGTCTTAAATCCCACCAAATAAAATTTTCTTCCTGCGATCAAAACCGGAATTGTCAAAACAAGCTGTGCCAAAGCAAAATTCATAGGATGTGTTTCCATGTTAAGAAATTCTGGCAATGGCAAAGTAACCGGAATCATATGCCCCATAGACAAATATAAAAGGGGAAGTGCAAAACAAATGGCTATCAGCAACCTTCTTTTTGCAATATGCATGGATTCCTCCTGATGCTCCATTGCCTCTTCCTGCTGCTGTTTACGCAATTCTTCGCTTTTTGCCTCCTTTTTTGCCCCAAACCCTGCCTTTTCTACCTTTCCGATAATCATATCAGGGCTTACTTTTGACTCATCATACGTAATCGTCATCTTATTAGTTGTCAGATTGACATCGCTGCTCTCTACTCCGTCCAGCTTTCTGGTCACACGTTCCACAGCCGCACTGCAAGCTGCACATGACATTCCTTCAATGCAATATACTTCTGTTTTCATCTCTTTTTCCTCCTGTCTAAACCCAGGCAAACAGATGTGTTCTTTTGCCAAATTAAGGAAATCTCATAATTTCCTTACACCAAAATACCACCGCGGGGTATTTGTGTATAATACATTATACCCCGTGGTGGTATTTGTGTCAACTTGATTTTCCATCTTTTTATGGCAATATTTCAAAAAAGAAACGAATCAAAACAGGAACTAATGCAGAACATAAAACACCATTAAATACCGCCATCAATACAACTTCTTCACTTGTGTACTTCATAAGCATTGGCAAAGTTGTATCCTCACTGGTTGCCGCTGCCGGTGCAATCGCACTGTAGTGATTAAAATGTTTTGCTACAAATGGGATACTTAAAAAAGAAAATATCTCACGCAGCAAATTGCTCAAAAAAGCCAGTGTTCCTACTCCTGCGCCTGCCAAGTCAGAGAGCAAAACACCAGACAGGCTATACCATCCCAGACCACAAGCCACCGGCACTCCTTCCTTAAATGGCATTCCACAGATCCAAGATCCAAGAAAGCCCCCTGCGATTGTACCTGCTACAATCCCAATTGGTATGATCAATATTTTCAAATGATATTCCCTTAATTTACGAAATACCTGTTTATTCAGACCAACACTGATCCCTACTGCAAACATCAGTACATATAATGTCCCATCTGCCAATACAGAACAAAAATCCACT
>CAJMNU010000151.1 GCA_905214855.1 uncultured bacterium
ATAGTATTAAGAACATGACGTTTGTAAAGACTCCATTCGGGAGCGATGAGAAGATGGCGTGGAGCATCTCCGGTAATTCTGTGGATCACCACAGTCTGTGGGAGAGATTCGATACAGTCAACGATTAGGTCAGCATATTCCTCTAAAGTAAATACAGGGAACGGGTCGGTTTCATAAAGAGAAGCCAGATCAGTTCCCTTTAATATGTGTAAAAGTTGTAGTTTGATACCATCTATTCCAAGATTTCCCAGATATCGGATGGTCTTTAGCATATCCTCTCTGCTTTCTTTTGGAAGACCAAGGATGACATGGACGATCACCTTGATCCCACGTTCTTTTAATTTTTTTACAGCATCCTCAAAGACGGAAAGTGGATAACCACGGCGGATGAGATGGGCTGTCCTTTCATGGATCGTCTGCAAGCCAAGTTCGATCCAAACAGGCTTTTGACGGTTACAGGAAGAGAGAAGATCTAGGATATCATCAGGGAGGCAGTCTGGGCGTGTCCCGATCGAGAGGACAGAAATCTCTGGCTGCTGTATGGTTTCTTCAAAGAGAGGCTTTAGCACAGAGACAGGAGCGTATGTATTGGTGTAGGACTGAAAATAGGCAATATAATGGTCTGAAGAGAATTTATGGGATATTTTTTCTTTGGCAAGAGAGATTTGTTGTTTGACAGAGACCTGACGTGCGATCGCGAAATCGCCAGAACCGCCCTCACTGCAAAAAATACATCCGCCTGTACCAAGAGTTCCATCACGGTTTGGGCAGGTACAGCCACTTTCTAAAGCAAGTTTATAGAGTTTTTCATGGAATGTCTCTTTAAGATAGGTATCCAGAGAGTAATAGGGCTTTCCGCCCCAGTTTTTTTGTAAAAGCATAGTGTCACTTCCTTAAAATTCTTTCATCAAGAGATCGTTATTTTTTATGATATTGTAACATAGAGAAAAATATTTTGACAGCTCTGTTATTTTTTGAAATTTTGTACTATACTGGGAAGAGTTGAAAATTTCTCTGAAAAGAGATGGAGTAAGAATTTCAAAAAAGGAGAAGTGTGTGATGGAGACAAAACTTACAAGAGACAAGGCTGTGACACTTTTAAAACAATATAATAAGGAGTCTTTTCACCTTCTGCATGCGTATACGGTAGAAGGAGTTATGCGCTGGTTTGCAGATGAGATGGGATATGGAGAGGAAAAAGAGTATTGGAGTCTGGTTGGACTGCTGCATGATATTGATTTTGAGCAGTATCCTGAGGAACATTGCAAGAAAGCCCCTGTGCTTTTAAGAGAGGGAGGGGCAGAAGAGGAGCTGATCCATGCTGTATGCAGTCATGGATATGGAATTTGTTCTGATGTAGAACCGATACATCCAATGGAGAAAGTTTTGTTTGCAGTGGATGAACTGACTGGTCTGATCGGAGCAGCAGCCAGAATGCGTCCGTCTAAAAGTGTCATGGATATGGAAGTTTCTAGTTTGAAGAAAAAGTTTAAGGATAAACGCTTTGCAGCAGGTTGTTCCCGTGATGTGATCCGACAGGGAGCAGAACGTCTGGGGTGGGAACTGGATGAGCTGTTTGAAAAGACAATTGAGGCGATGCGTTCCTGTGAGGAAGAGATCAATAAAAAAATGGAACAGGAAGAGACCACATAATAGAAAAGGAAAACGAGTGGGTCTAAGTCTACAAAAAATGAAAGGATTTTATTTATGAAACATGATATGACTGAGGGATCGATCAGTCGGCATTTAGTCCGTTTTGCTATCCCTTTGATCTTAGGAAATATGTTCCAACTCACATACAATGCAGTGGATTCTATTGTAGTAGGGCGTTTTGTAGGAAATGAAGCGCAGGCAGCGATCGGAATATGTAATCCATTTATGAATGTTTTGTCGTTTTTTATTGTGGGAGTCTGTAATGGGATTGCTGTTTTAATGAGTGAATTTTGTGGTGCTAAAGATGAAAAGGCATTGAGAGAGGAGATGGGAACGTCTCTGATTTTTGGAACAGGATTTTTTGCAGTGCTGGCATTAGTGGTGTGGTGTCTGGTTGGTCCAATCCTGCATTTGCTTTCTACTCCTTTGGAAGTATTTGAGATGACTGGGGGATATCTTAGGATTGTCTTGGTTGGTTTGGTCTTTACTTATATTTATAATCTATATGCCTCTGCACTTAGAAGTATGGGAGATGCTAAGACACCATTATACTTTTTGGTTTTTTCTTCTGTGTTAAATATTGTGTTAGATCTTTGGTTTGTGGCAGGACTCAAGATGCAGGTATATGGAGCGGCGATCGCAACAGTGATATCACAGACAGTATCTTCTGTGATGTGTGTTGTGTATGTATATCAAAAAGTCCCTGTTCTGAAATTGACGAGGGAAGAGTGTCGGATCGCACGTCCACTTCTTGGAAAAACTATCCATTATAGTTGGGCGACTGGTATGCAGAAAATCACATTAAATGTAGGAAAACTTTTGGTTCAGGCATTTATTAATCCACTTGGGGTAGATGTAATTGCAGCGTTTAATGCAGTGAACAGGATCGATGATTTTGTGTTCCAACCAGAGCAGAGCATCGGGGCTGCGATGACAACATTTGCAGCACAGAACCGAGGAGCGAGAAAGAATGAGCGTATTCAGAGATCATTTCGCATTGGAATGTGTATGGAGATTGCTTACTGGGCAGTGATCGGAACGGTTGTATTTTTAAATTCCAAGACTTTGATGACTTGGTTTTCACCAGAACCGGATAATATCATGATTGATCTGGGGGTAAGTTATCTTAGTATTATGGCTTTTTTATACCTTATGCCAGGGATTACAAATGGGCTTCAGGGTTATGTAAGAGGATGGGGGCAGATGAATGTCTGCCTGATCAGTACTTTTGTGCAGATTGTGGCGAGGGTGGCAGCTGCCGCAATATTGATTCCTAGATTTGGAATGAAGGGGGCAGCATATTGTTGTTTCTTTGGATGGACGGTGATGTTGCTGTACGAAGTTCCATATTATATCATACATAGAAAAACAAAGTTTTCTTTGTAAAAACAGCAGGATTTGTTGGTTTTACGCTTGACAAACCCAAGCTGCCACGGTACACTCATTTCGTTTTGGAAAGAAAGAGAGCAAAGGTCTTATGGTATGATTAATGACCGCATGTGTGGTAGAGACAGAGAGAATGTTTGTTTGAAAGAGAACTGAGCTATTAAGAAAGGGAAAGACAGGGAAAAACTATGACAAATGATATGACATCAGGCAACCCGATTAAGTTGATTCTTGCATTTACAATTCCTGTATGTCTGGGAAATGTGTTCCAACAATTTTACAACTTAGCAGATTCTGTGATTGCGGGACAATTTTTAGGTGTCAATGCTTTAGCTGCGATTGGAGCGACAGGATCTTTGGTTTTTTTGGTGGTAGGATGGCTAAATGGTATCACCAGTGGATTTGCCATTCTGATATCGCAATGTTTTGGTGCAAAAAAATATGACCAGATGCGCCATTATATTGCGATGTCCATTTATCTGTGTGTGTTTTTTGTAGTGATCATGACGGTGGGACTGGAGATGGCAAATTTGCCAATCCTTCATATGATGAATGCACCAGAAGAATTGATCGGGGATATTTCAGGCTATATGGCAGTGATTTATGCAGGTTTAGCGGCAACCGCAGCATACAATGCGCTTTCTGCCATTTTGAGGGCATTGGGAGACAGTAAGACACCACTGTATTTTCTTATGTTTTCTTCGGTGATCAATATTATATTAGATATTGTATGCATCACACAATTCCAAATGGGAGTGGTGGGATGTGGATATGCGACAGTGATCGCTCAGGGGATTTCAGCTGTTTTGTGTTTTATATATATTTGGAAGAAGTTTGAGATCCTGCACTTGAAAAAAGAAGATTTCCATTTTTCATGGAACAGTGCTGTGAAGA
>CAJMNU010000152.1 GCA_905214855.1 uncultured bacterium
AAGAATGGAGGGAATCAGTGAGGCGAAAAGTGTGGAGGCATACAAAGACGGAGTCTAGGATATCTTACATAAAAAAACCATTTGCACGACAAAGCATGATCGCAATGGGACTTTCGGTTGTCTCTCTTGTTTTGTTAGTGTTTGGTTTTTGCCAAGCGATAAAAACAGATGGAGAGATTCCTCTCAATTATCTTGTGATGTGTTTGTTTAGTGCGATTTTTGCAGTGACAGCACTTTATTATGCGATCCGTTCCTTTTTTGAAAAGGAAAAGGACTATTTGTTCTCAAAGATCAGTTTGGTTTTCGGTGTATTAGAAGTAATGTTTTGGGCAGTGGTTTTGGTTATGGGATTTTTAGTATAGGAGATAAAAAATAAACTATATAAAGATAGGAAATGGAGGCTGAAAAGATGGATTATAGAGAACTCTTCTGTGAGGAAAATGAGTCAGTAAGGGAAAGATATGATTTGGCTGTAGAAAGAATCCGTGAGATGAAAGAAGAAACAGAGGTTTCTGGTGTATTTGGAGAGTATTTCAGAAGAACAGCAGCGTTTTTTCTGATGCTGGACGAAGTGGTAAAAAGAAAAGAGAATCATACATGGGAATTGCTTTCTTTAGAAGAACTTCAGGCATGGAATGATACGTTGTATGAAGATATTCTGGGAACAAATTATGAAAAGAGTTATGCAAATCCTGCTTTTGCTGTTAAGATGCTGGGGGAAAAAATGGGACCAGTTCTTGCTTTCTTATATGCTGAGATCCGTTCCTACTGTGCAAATGCTTATGAGATGAGACTTGGTGGATTGACTGCAATTGGAGAGCTTTTGATCCAGATTTATAATATGTTTGAAGAAGAAGTGCCAAGTGTAGAGGCTGTAAAAGATGCGATTTATTGGTTTGAGAGCGATTATGCAGATCAAACGGTAGTATATCGTGTGAGAGAGGGATTAGATCCAGAACTTTCCTTTGCGACTGATCTGATCCGAAATTCAGATGGGACAGATTTGAGATATCTGTATCAATTTGGAGAATATATTTCACCAGAAGAAGTAAAGATTGCTTCCTTTTTATCTTCCCTTCCTCAGGAAACCATCGATAAAATGGCAGATACGTATACTGAGGGGTATCGGATTGGGTTTGAGGTGACAGGATGTGATCTTTCCAAGAAAAAGACAGTGGTGATCCGCTATGAACTGGGATTCGAGAGAATGATCCAGAAGGCAATCTGTAATTTTGAACAGATGGGGCTGCGTGTTGTGATCTTCCGTGCAAATATGCCTTCAATTAATAGAATTCCTGGAAGAAAATCAGGATATTTTGCAACACCAGCAAATGCACAGTATGATTTTGATCATCGCTATGATTGTGCATTGTATCTGGATAAGGCATTAAAAGACAGAAAGATAGCAATGATGAAAGTTGGCTATGAGGAGTATAAGAAAGAGGCATCTGACTATGCAGGTCCGGCTGTTGTGGAGACTTTTGGGGAGGCTGCCTTTGAACCAGAGAGCAAAACAGAAGCGTTAGAATTTACGGATAAACAAATGGAACTCTTTAAAGAGATGAGGATGGAGACTTCCATGTTAGTAAATTCTTATATTCCAGGAGAAGAAACAAGTTTTACGATCATTGCATTTCCAAAACCGGAGATCGGTCCGGATTTTGAGAAGATATTTGCAGAAACCATTGAAATCAATACGTTAGATTATGAGGAATATAAGATAATCCAGCAGAAGATGATCGATGTGTTAGATCAGGCAAAGTTTGTGAAGGTGACAGGAAAAAATGGGAATGAGACTTCTTTAAAGATTCAGCTTCATACACTTGAAGATCCTGAAAAAGAAACCAATTTTGAAAATTGTGTAGCAGATGTGAATATACCTTTGGGAGAAGTTTTTACCTCACCAGTACTTGCAGGAACAGAGGGACTTTTACATGTACAGAAAGTATATATCAATGGGATCTGTTTTAAGGATTTGAAAATGCGTTTCCAAGAGGGACGTGTTGTGGAGTATAGTTGCGCGAATATGGAAACAGAAGAGGAGAATAAGTCTCTTGTCCTTCAGGAAATTTGTAAAAATTATGAACATCTTCCGATGGGAGAATTTGCGATCGGAACGAATACAAGGGCATATCAGATGGGAATTCAGTATGGAATCCAGGAAAAACTTCCAATTTTGATCGCAGAAAAAACAGGACCTCATTTTGCGGTGGGTGATACTTGTTATAGTTGGGCTGAGGATAAGAAAGTGTATAATCCAAATGGAAAAGAGATCATTGCAAGAGATAATGAGATTTCACTTCTTCGGCGTGAAGATGTCTCAAAGGCATATTTTAGCTGTCATACAGATATTACCATTCCATATTCTGAACTTGGAGATATTCTGGCTGTAAAAGAAGATGGAGAAGAAATGGCAGTGATCAAAGATGGTAAGTTTGCCGTTTTGGGAACAGAAAAATTGAATGAATTTATCTGATAAGCTGAAAAAATTGGTTAAGTATAGAATATATGCAGCCTTTTTAAAAAAACAAAGCGATAGATTTGTAGAATCTGCTCTTGACGAAAGAAACAAAAGCTAGTATTATTATTAATAAGTAAAGGTGAATTTATTGTCATTACTTATTAGAAAAATATATAAACCATGTGTAACATGCATAAGAGAAGCACAGAAACAAGAGCAATAGAAAAATAGCGAATGAAACAGGAGGAAACACTATGGCAAAAGTGGGAATTGTAATGGGAAGCGATTCAGATATGCCTGTAATGGCACAGGCAGCAGATTTTCTGAAAAAAATGGGAATTGAGTTTGAAATGACCGTGATTTCCGCACATAGAGAGCCCGATATTTTTTTCACATGGGCGAAAGCAGCAGAAGAGAGAGGAATTAAGGTAATCATTGCAGGAGCTGGTAAGGCTGCTCATCTGCCTGGTATGTGCGCGGCATTGTTTCCTATGCCAGTGATCGGTGTTCCGATGAAGACATCTGATCTGGGCGGAGTGGATTCTCTGTATTCTATTGTACAGATGCCATCTGGAATTCCGGTTGCAACAGTTGCAATTAATGGAGGAAAGAATGCAGGAATTCTTGCAGCAAAGATTTTGGCAGTCTCTGATGCAGAGATTTTGGAGAAATTAAAAGCATATTCTGAAGAGATGAAGAATGAAGTGGTAGCAAAAGCAGAAAAGCTGGATCAGATCGGATATAAGGAATATTTGAACCAGATGTAAAGAGACAGAGAGAAGAAGAGAAGCTCTAAAATTGATATGAGGGCAAATTTTAAAAGAAAATTTAAAAGATAAGTTTAAAAAGATAGAAGATAGAAAGCTAAAAAATAGAAAGCTAAAAGATAGAAAGTTAAAAGAGTAATACAATATATAAAGGTAAGGCAGAAAACAAAAGATTTGTGGAGGACAGAAAGATGGATTATAAGAAAGCCGGAGTAGATATTGAAGCTGGATACAAGTCAGTTGAGTTAATGAAAAAGTATGTAAAGGGTACTATGAGACCAGAAGTAATGGGAGGTCTTGGAGGTTTTTCTGGAGCATTTTCCGCAGCAGCTTTTAAAGATATGGAAGAGCCGATCTTGCTTTCTGGAACAGATGGTGTAGGAACGAAGTTAAAATTAGCATTTCTTTTGGATAAACATGACACAGTTGGTATTGACTGTGTGGCAATGTGTGTCAACGATGTAGCTTGTGCCGGTGGAGAGCCATTGTTCTTCTTAGATTATATTGCATGTGGCAAAAATGTGCCAGAGAAGATCGCAACGATCGTCAGTGGTGTGGCAGAGGGATGTAAGCAGTCTGGATCCGCTTTGGTTGGAGGCGAGACAGCAGAAATGCCGGGATTTTATCCAGAAGATGAATATGATATGGCAGGCTTTTCCGGTGTCGGTGGTGTTTCGGGTTTCTCTGGTTCTTCTGGCTTTTCC
>CAJMNU010000153.1 GCA_905214855.1 uncultured bacterium
TTAGATGAACAAAAGAAAGTTAAAAAATCCATATTTGGTGGAGGTTTTCTGATAAGCAAAGAAGCAGCTTATAAATTGGAAAAAGCTAAAAAAGTAGAAGATGAAAAAGATTATATTTGGGAATTGTCAGAGAGAGAAAAGAAAATTGTTTCAGAACTGGGGGTGCTACATGACGAAAAATGAATTAACAAAACGTAGTTATACATTTGAGATCAGGGCAGAAGAAACGGAAAAAGGTCACATTATTGTAGGACGACCAATTGTGTATGAGAGCAAAACAGATATGGGATGGTTTGATGAGATCATTCACAGAGGTGCGCTGGATGGCGCAGATTTGACGGACGTTCGTTTCCTTGTGAATCATGATGTCTCCAAGATTCCGCTTGCAAGAAGTCGCAGAAACACTGCAAACAGTACTATGCAGTTGACAGTTGACCATGAGGGCATGAGTATCCGTGTCAATCTGGACGTGAAAAACAACGCAGATGCAAGGGCTTTATATAGTGCCGTGCAACGTGGAGATATAACAGGTATGTCATTTATGTTCGGAATCAGCGATGAAGAATGGGAAAACCTTGAAAGCGATCATCCGACACGGCATATCAGGGCAATCAGTACAGTTGTGGAAGTCAGCGCAGTGACGTTTCCTGCATATGAATCAACTGAAATAAATGCAAGAGATAAGGGGGCGTTGGAGAATGCCCGGTCAGCGTTGGAGAATGCAAGACAATCTCAGCAGCAGTCAGTGGATACTGACGCAGAAAAAGAAGCATTGAAATTAAAAATTCAAATCTTAGGAGGAACTCTATAATGGGTAGAAAAAAAGCATTAAAAAAACGTCAGGCACGTTTGCAGAATAAGATCAATGATCTCACAGCACGTTCACAGGCTGCGGATGTAACAGTAGAAGAATTACGATCTATTCAGACAAAGATTTTAGAAATCCGTGAGGACCTAGCGGACGTTGAGGAAGAACTGGAAGCAATGGAAGAGGAAGAGGACGGAAACGGGGAAGGAGACAATGATCCGCCAGCAGGTACAACAGTACAGACCCGTGGTGGAAATCCACTTGCAAGCTATAGTCAGATAACAGCACCAGTAAATCCAGAAAACCGTGGGAATGTAAATCCGACAGCAACAATGGAATACCGTACTGCATTTATGCGTTATGTTCAAACAGGCGCACCGATTCCAACTGATTTGTTAAGTCGTGCAGCAGGTGATCCGGGAATGACGGGGGCAGCTGACATTGGGGCAATCATTCCAGAGACAATCATGAATGAATTTATCAAAGAAGTGTCTAAAGTTTACGGACACATCTATGCGAAAGTTCGCAAGTTGAATGTTCAGGGTGGAGTTAAATTCCCAATTTCTAAACTTGGTGCAACATTCAAATGGGTTACAGAAGCAAAGGTGGCTGATAAAGCGAAGGCAGGAGATATTAAAGAATTTGTAACCTTTAACTACAATATTGGAGAGGTGCGTGTAGCTACTTCCTTGCTTGCGCAGGTTGTTTCTTTAGCGGTTTTTGAACGTGAAATCACTAAAATTATGATTGAAGCATATGTAGAAGCGATGGACAAGGCTATTATTTCCGGAACAGGATCTGGACAGCCGCTTGGTATTACAAAAGACCCAAGAGTTAAAAATGTTGTTGAGATGACAGAAACTGATTTTGCAGACTGGACAGCATGGAGAAAGAAGCTGTTTGCAGTGATTCCACTGTCTAAACGTGGGCGTGGTGAATTCTTATTTCCATCTTCTACTGTAGAAGCATATTTGATGACTATGAGAGATGCAAATGATCGTCCTTTGTTTAAAGAAGCAACAGATCTAACGATGGGAAACACAGCTGGATCTTTCTTTGGTCGTGTGACCGATTTAGTAGAGCCGGACGTTATTAAAGATTTTGCAACCGCAGAAAATGGAGATGTAGTCGGCATCTTCTGGGTTCCGGGCGATTATGCAATCAATACAAATTTACAGTTCGGCATGAAACGCTGGTTTGATGACGACACAAATGAATGGGTAAACAAAGGGTTGACTATCGCAGATGGCAAAATCCTAGATCCATCTGGCTGCTATTTAATCAAAAAAAAAGTGGGATAGCAGCAAGAAGAAGTAAGACAAAAGTAAGCGGAAAATAAGTGAGGACAAAAGATGGCAGAAGTTTTGGAAAGAGTCAAAAATGCACTGGGAATAACCGGTACATTTCAGGACGATACAATAACTGAATATATCGAAGAGGTCAAGGCTTTTATGAGCGATGCTGGTGTCAGTGAAGAGGTGATAAATTCCAAAACTTCCGTCGGTGTCATAACAAGAGGGGTGTCCGATCTTTGGAACTATGGAGCAGGTAATACTGATTTTTCACCTTATTTTGTTAAAAGAGTAATTCAATTAGCATTTAAACGAGGAGATAAAGGAAATGGCTGAGTATAGACCACAGATCCCATTTAATGTCCCTGCTTTTTTAATAAAACCAACTTACAAAACTGTAAAAGGAGTATTGAAAAAGGTATATCCAGATACCACGCCGAGTGAAAAAGATCTATTTTTCTGTAGTTTCAGAACATTTGGAGGGACGGAAACTGTAAAAAATGATGTGCTATCTGTAGAAAATACTGCGGTCATAGAAACATGGTTTTCTCCCAATTTTACTGCTGATTGTCGTGTCATCCTTGCTCAAAATAATGTGGTGTATGAAATTTTTGGAGAACCTGAGAACATCAATATGCGCAATCAGTTTGTGAAATTTAAGGTTAGACGACTGACAGGGGGTGCATGATGGCAAGGAAAAACAAAATAGGGTTACAGATTGAAGGGTTCGACGATCTTATACAGCAATTTAAAGAGCTTGAAAAAGATATAAAGCCAATCGCAGAAGAAGCACTTAGAGAAAGTCAAAAAATCATAGCTGCAAAATCACATGAAGCAATGTCAAAGCATCATAAAACAGGAGACACTGAAAAAACAATCATTGAGGATGGAAAAGTCGAATGGGAAGGCTCTGAGGTCGGAATCGGAGTAGGATTTGATATTAAAGCTGGAGGATTGCCTTCTATATTTTTAATGTATGGAACACCACGCATGAAGAAGGACAGCAAAGTTTATAATGCCGTTTACGGAAAAAAGACAATGGATGAAGTCTCAATGATTCAGGCTCTTATTTTTGCAGATGCGATAAATAACCATTTTGGAGGTTAAAATGGAAGATTTATTGATTGAAACGCTTGAAAAATTAGGATATCCCGTCCGGCGACAGGGTTCACTTGGGACGGATGAAGCATATCCGGATCATTTTTTCACATTTTGGAATAATGCAACGGATAGTACAAGTTATTACGACAACGAAGAACATGGCATCGAATGGGATTTTGATGTAAATTTCTATAGCATCAATCCTGACTTTACCTATCAGAAATTGAATGAAGCAATCAAAGCCTTAAAAACAGTTGGCTTTATTATTTCAGGCAGGGGATACGATGTAGGCAGCGATGAACCCACACACACTGGGCGGGGATGCAATGCCGTATTTTTAGAAAAATTTAAGGGGGTAATAGAATGAAAAATGAAAAACAAATTTTTGAATGGCGAGGGGTTAGTGACTTAGTAGCTGCAGAGGTTTTGACTGATAACGAAACAGGATATACCACAGGAGAAGTTTTCCCAATCGCAGGCGTTGCTGAAATCGGAAAAACAACTGAATCTAACTCAGAAGCACATTACTATGATAATACGCCTGCTGTATCTATAAATTCCACAGGAGCTGATGAGATCACCTGCAACATTTCTGCCCTTCCGCTTGATGTTTTAGCAAAATTGACAGGTCAAATCTACGATGAAGCACTAGGAGCATTATTCGAAGGTGAAAGAAGTCAAAAATATTATGCACTTGGCTATAAAACTAAAAAAACAAA
>CAJMNU010000154.1 GCA_905214855.1 uncultured bacterium
TGAGAAATTTAGAATTACTGTGGTGGATCAGAATGCTGAGAAATGGAAAGAAGAAATCTATGACCGATATCCAAGATTGGATCGTATTTGTGATGTAGAATTTGTTCCGTTGGATGTCAGAAGCAGAAAATTGATGCAGGCATTGAGTCAAATTCCCATGTTCACTTATGCTGCGGTTTGTTTCAAGGAACAGACTCTTAGTATATTAACCATGATGGAATTGGCGAAATATACATCGATGTGTTTGGGAAAAAACTCCCATACTTCAATTCCGATTGCAGTCAGGATGGAAACAGACGGGGCGATTGTACAATATATGCAAAAAATGCCATTTGAGTTGAATAAAAAGACAGAGCGATTGGTAAGTTATAATGACATACATGTATTTGGAACACGAAAAAATATATTGACAAGAGAGTGTCTGATCAATACACAGATGGAACAAAAAGCAAGAAAATTTCATGTTATATATGAAAGAGAAGCAGCAAATTTATATGAATATAAGGACTATGGCAATGAAATCCCTGCATGGAACACCTTGGATTTTGAAAAAAAAGAATCCAATCGTGTCCAAGTGTTAAATCAGTCACTGTTTCAGACTCTGATCGAAAGATTAGGTCCTTTGCCGGAAAAAGAGAAGGTATTGATCTCTTCTTCCAGTGTTGAACAGATCAGAGAAGTGCTGAATTGTTATCCTGTATTGGATCTTTTGGCACAGTTGGAACATAAACGTTGGAATGCATTTGCTTATACCTATGGGTATATTGGCTATGGCAAACCTAAGAGAACATTTCAAAAAATACAGGAAAAAGACAGGATGTATTATGGTGAGGTTCATGACTGTCTGATCGATTCGTGGGAAGAAATGAAACAGGATGATGAGGCTGCGGCAACGATTCTTTTTGATGTGTGCAGTCTATATGGATATCAGGAACAAGAAAATGTGATATAAATACATAGAGAATAGCTTTCAGACGTAGTAAGGGAGGAGAGTCTGAAAGCTATCTTGTTTTATCTCAAGTTAGAGATTTTTATGTATTATTTTTTCCATCCATCCGGAAGGTACTTTATGGTATTTTCGATCATGTCATCCACAAGTTGTCTGATCTCTGTTTCACTGGCACGTCCTTTTACCAGAGGGTCATGCATGAAGGCTTCATAAACAAGATTTCTGTCACAGGTTAGTGCTGCTTTTAAGATACGTTCATGGTTTTCTGTGTGAGGTGTGATCAAAGCAAGAACGTTGTCTGGAATAGTTCCGGCAGCGAGTGGCTTGATAGAATCACGGCTGAATACAGCATTTGTTTCTACAACAGCCTCTGGCGGAAGACTTGGACTTTGCAGACAGGTGTTTGGGATATTGACGTTGCTGACCATACGAGTGAGACCACAAAGAGCTTTGATTAACTGGATTCCTTCTTCTCCGGTTGGTTCTAGTTTGATCTCTTCTTCAAAAGAGGAAAGGCGTTTGCTTCTTGCAAGACGCTGTTTTAAATCTTCTTTTCTCCAATCTACTGTGGTGAGTCCAAATTTCCATGAACTTACTGTTTCTGGATCTTTCAGATATTCGTCTCCTGGCATAAACTCAGCAAGATGACGGTCACCGGCAGCTGCGATCAGACCATAACGGCAGAAAAGATCAAATTTTACACGATGAGCGCAATTGAAGGTGGAATTTGCCCAGTTTTTGTCAGGCTCATTGTAGCCCTCTTCATAATGTTTATCGATGAAATCACGATAGATTGGGAAGAGATCGATTCCCTTATAGGATGCCTCGTTAAACCAAGTGAAATGATTGATACCAAGTACATTGACAATGATATCTTCACGGGCTACATCCTTTAAACCGCAAGTTTCTTCCAGAATTCCTTTGAGAACCTTTTGAGTACCAAATACTTCATGACAGCATCCAAATGCTTTGATCTGAGGAAAAACATGGTACAGAGTTTTGACACAAAGACTCATCGGATTGGTATAGTTGATGACCCATGCATTTGGGGAGTACTGCTTGATGGCTTCTGCAATGGTAACAAACATAGGGATTGTGCGCAATGCACGAATCATTCCTCCAGGACCTGCTGTATCGCCTACAGACTGATAGATGCCAAGGCGTTCTGGGAGATGTACATCACTTTGCATTTCATCAAATGTGCCAGGAAGAATAGAAATAACAACAAAATCACAATCTGTCAGGGCTTCCTGAAGTGTCGGGCAGGTCATAAAATTCCATTTACCCTTGGCATCCTTGCGGGAACAAAGATGGTTTCCGATGATCTCATTGTTTTTTGCAGCTGCCTCATCAATATCATACAGACGGATTGTACCACTTAAAGACTCATCCATGGAGAGATCTGTCATAAAAGTCCATGCCCAGCCACGAGAGCCACCGCCGATATAGGCGATTTTCAAATCAGTAATTTTTTGATCAGCGTACTTCATATTTGCAACTCCTTTTTGAAAAATATATTAGCTTCTGATGACAAGAATACTATAGAATAGTATAATAATCTTATAAAATTGTGCATAAAAACGAAGAAATTATCTTTTTGTCTACCAAAGGAGTAAAAATGGAAGAGATTGTATTTCAGGGAGAAGTGGCGGGATGTGTTGCGGAACAGGTCATACGAGAGAGAGAATTTGCGATGACTACCAGACATTTTCATGAGAGCTATGAAGTATATGTTTTGTTAGATGGAAGCCGATATTATTTTATTGAAAATGAAACCTATCTTGTGGAAGCAGGAATGATTGTTCTGGTAGGGAGGAATCAGATCCATAAGACAACTATGGCAGGAGAGAGGTCTTATCATAATCGGATTCTTTTGCAGCTTGATGCAGAGGTATGGGATAGCTGGCTAAAAAAATGTGGAATGCCGCCATTAGAAGAATTGTTTATCCTATGTGAGCATGTTGTGGAATGTGAAAAAGAAGATTTTATTAAAATTCTTCAATGTTTGGATAGTATGAAGAAAGAAATGAAGGAAAGGAAAGAATGTTGGGATAAAGCAGTACAGATAAAGATTTTAGAGATTTTGATGACGCTTTATCGCAGCCGCAAAGAAGAAATCTGGTATTCTTCCAGAGAGAGACAGGAACGGGAGCAGGAGAGAAAAGGATATGAGGCAGATACAGTGCGCCATAAAAAAGTGCATGAAGTAGCAGAATATCTGCAAAAGTATTGTGAAACGGGAGAAAATATGGATGAGATCAGCAGGCGTTTTTTTGTCAGTAAATCCTATTTGAGCCGTATTTTTAAAGAAGTGACAGGATTTACGGTTAATGAATATCAGACTATGGCAAGGATGAAAAGAGCAAAGGAACTGCTTGCAGGGACGGAGCTTTCTGTCACAGAGATTGCGGCAATGACTGGATTTGGAAATATTACATACTTTGAGAGAGTGTTTAAACGTTATACTGACAAAAAACCGCTGCAGTACCGCAAAGAATACCGCAGCAGTAAATCGATCAGATGGCAGGTGATCTGAAGATTATGAGGGATTGTCCTGTTGATGTGCAAGAAAATCACTTGGTGTACATCCTGTATAACGCTTGAAAACTTGTCCGAAATATCTTGGGTTATTTCCAAAACCAACTTGACGTGCAATATCTTTGATATTGTCATTGTTGTAGAGAAGAAGCAATTTTTTTGCCTCTTCCATACGGATACGGTTCAGATAGTCGGAAAAACGCTCGCCTTCTTCCTGTATAAATTGTTTGCTCAGATTGCGGACACTGATAAAAAGATAATGTTCAGCCAGCCATTTTAAAGAAAGATTTTCAGAATCTAAATGTTGTTCCACGTAGGTTTTTAAAAGGGCAATGTTGGCACTGGTTTTGGAGACACCGGAATTTGTGTTCTTTTGTATTAAAACAACCTCCATTAA
>CAJMNU010000155.1 GCA_905214855.1 uncultured bacterium
TCATTCAGAAAATCATCCAGAGAAGAAAACATACTTGTCAACTCCATCGTCAACATATGGATCTGTTCCACCACCTGATAGGACTCACACTGTCTTTTTAATGCCAGCAACTCTTTATTACAGCGTTTGAGTAACTTCTCCAACTTACCAGACTTTTCTTTCAGTATCTTATACACATTCATTACATCCGATTTTTGAAGCGATGCACTGTACATCTCCCTTGCACGTCCCACAAGGTTATGTGCCTCATCAATCAGAAAAAAATAAGGTTCTTTTACTTCTTCCGATGAAAAATAGCGTTTTAACTTTACGTCTGGATCTAACACATAATTATAATCACAGATAATCGCATCTACCCAATTGCTGATATCCAGACAAAATTCAAATGGACATACACTAAAACGTATGGCATATTCTATGATCTGCTCTCTTCCGATCCCCCATTCTTTATGGATGATCTCATAGACAGCATCATTCACTCTGTCAAAATGTCCTTTGGCATATGGACATACATCTGGATTGCATTCTACTTTATCCATAAAACATAATTTTTCTTTCGCTGTGATCACCACAGATTTTAAATACAATCCTTTCTCTCTCAAAATCTCCAGACTTTCCTGTGCTACACTTCTGGTTATCGTTTTTGCTGTCAGATAAAATATTTTTTCTCCATATCCTTCTCCCACAGCTTTAAGAGCAGGAAAAAGAACTGCAAGAGTCTTTCCTATTCCTGTCGGTGCCTGAATAAAAAGTCGCTTTCCTCTCTGAAGTGTCCTATAGACTGACACAGCAAGATCCCTCTGTCCCTCTCGATAGGGGAAAGGAAATTCCAAATTTTTCAGAGACTCTGTTCTGCGCTGACGGTTGTGAAATAAAAAACGTGCCCATTTGACATATTCATGCAGCAACCCCGAAAACCATATCTCCAATTCCTCTCTTGTTTTCTTTTCTTGAAACCGACGGATCTCTTCTGTCTCAATCTGACAATATGTGATCTGTATTCCTATTTCTTCTCTTTCATGCTGAAGGCAATAAAAATATCCATAACAATATGCCTGTGCCAAATGAACTGCCACAGGCTCTATATGTGTAATGTCCTGATATACACACTTAATCTCATCAATGATGACCTCATCCTGTTTTGTTATGATACCATCTGCACGACCTTCTATCTCAATCTCAAATTCATCTTCACGAACCTCATGACGCATGTATACTTCAGCCTGATACTCTGCCCCCATCCGCTTTTGGATCTTTCGATGAAGTCTTCCTCCAGCCTGCATAGCATCTTTCTGTTCTGCTCCAGTCCTTCTGCTATCCAGATCTCCGCTCCTCATCACAAATTCAACTAAATTTCTGACAGCTACATGCACCTTGTTCGTTTCCTGCCCCATAATATCTCCCTCTTATCAAAACGTATGTTCTATGTTTATTATATACAATATTGACAGAAAATCAAGTATCAAGCCTATTCAGATAAAGAAAGACCATCTTAAAATCGATTCTATGGTCGATCTCAAAATGGTCTTTTTCATCTGTTCTAAATTGTAATCACATCATATACTCATCTTGTGGGCAGAATGAGTCTTCTGTTTGCTTCTTTTATGCAGCTACAAAATTACTGGCAGCCATCTTATCCAAAAATTCTTCAAACTGCTCATCCTCACCATTGTACTGTACAGTCAAAATACGAGTTAAATCCAAGCTCAATACTCCCAAGATAGATTTTGCGTCAATCACAACACGGTTATAAAAGACATCAATATCAAAATCACATTTGGATGCTGCTGCTACAAATGCCTTTGCATCTGTCAAAGTTGGCAAAATAATTTTCTTCTCTTTCATGATATTTCACTACTCCTTCTAACTAACTACCTGTCTGTTCAGGTGTTTCTTTCTGCTTCGCACACATTTATATCACGTTTCGATTAAAATGTCAAACTTCATAAGCGTGGCAAAAAAAGCCAAAAAATCTATACACATTTTCTATTTAGGGATATGATTTCCAATTTTTTCTAAACTATTCTCACAAAGCATGTTTCAAAATCTTTTTTTATTTAAAGTTTTCTTATTCTAAACTTCCAATTTCACAACTTACATTTTTCGCATTTTGAATAAAATTTGCCTTTTCAAAGATAGCATATTTTTTTAGTTTAATGTAGTAGCCGATTAAAGTCAAGTATTTTTTTAAAAACAGGCACAAAATAAAAAATAAGAACATTTTCCAAACAATTTCCTTCTTTTTTCATTTTTTTCTTCTATTTTTTGTTGACAAATGAATATTCTTATGCTATCATAAAGAGCGTCCGATACAAAGGGGAATAGTTCAACGGCAGAGCAACGGTCTCCAAAACCGTTAATGGGGGTTCGAATCCCTCTTCCCCTGTTTATAGATAACAGATGTTTCTATACTACTTCAAAAATAGAACGAGTCATTATGTGGGGTAATGATTCGTTCTATTTTTATTTGGCACTCTATGTTTTTCATGCTCATTCTTTCTTCCACAAGTTTTAGTTTGTATCCTGACTTTTTAGCATATCTTCTTTTTAACAATAATAAAATTATCATGTCAAAAACTGGATTGCTTCTCTCACATTACTGACTCCTATAAGCCGAATACCTCCTGCTTTTTGCATTTTTTCTGCTTTCTCCATTTTTTCCAGACACTTCTGTGGCAAAAT
This sequence comes from uncultured bacterium, assembly GCA_905214855.1. Classification (GTDB taxonomy): domain Bacteria; phylum Bacillota; class Clostridia; order Lachnospirales; family Lachnospiraceae; genus CAJMNU01. The sequence goes on from CAJMNU010000155.1 coordinate 2,683, forward strand.
ACAGGTATGAAACCCTAATTTCTCTGCTTCACGGACTCTCTGATCTGCCATTGCCACAGCACGCACTTCTCCAGAAAGCCCCACTTCTCCAAATATCATAGTATCCGGAGATACAGGACGATCTTTGTAACTGGATATCAAAGCCATAACAATCGCCAGATCCAAAGCTGGTTCACTCATTTTGATACCACCTGCAATATTGATATATGCGTCCATCCTTGACATTTCATAGTGGCATCTCTTTTCTAACACAGCCATCAATAGATTCACTCTATTATAGTCTGTTCCTGCTGCTGTCCTGCGTGGCATACCAAAATTTGTTTCTGATACCAATGCCTGAATTTCCAAAAGAATGGGTCTGCTTCCTTCCATAGAGCAGGCAACCACTGCACCAGATGCATCTTTCGGTCTTCCTTCCAACATAAATTCAGATGGATTTTCGACCTCCTCCAGACCTGCCTCACGCATTTCAAATACACCAATCTCATTGGTAGATCCAAAACGGTTCTTTACACCCCTTAAAATACGATAAGAAGCAAATTTTTCTCCCTCAAAATACAAAACAGTGTCCACCATATGCTCCAAAACTCTTGGACCGGCAACCACGCCTTCCTTAGTCACATGACCGACAATAAAAATAGCAATTCCAAGTCCTTTTGCTATCTGCATCAGCAAATTTGTGGATTCTCTGACCTGACCGATGCTTCCCGGAGCGGAAGAAAGCCCTTCTCGAAACATGGTTTGGATAGAATCAATGATCACCATATCCGGTTTTTCGTTTTCTATCACCAAACGTATGGTGTCCAGATTAGTCTCACATAAAAAGGTCATTTCTCCCTGAAATGTCCCGATCCTGTTAGCACGGAGTTTGATCTGTTTTAGTGATTCCTCTCCAGAAATATAAAGGACTTTCTGTCCATGCCCAGATACCATTCTGCAAACCTGAAGCAAAAGTGTGGATTTTCCGATACCAGGATCTCCACCTACCAAAACCAAAGATCCCCTTACAATCCCTCCTCCAAGTACACGATCCAGTTCCGCAAACCCACTTGACATACGATCTTGTTCCTCCAGAGTGATCTCTGACAGTTTTACTGGTCTTATTTTCTCAATCTCTGTTCTCCGTCTCCCAACTCCTTTTAAACTATCAATTCCAAGTCCCCGTCCTCCCAGATCTTTTCCCTTTGGTTCTAGCGGTTCT
>CAJMNU010000156.1 GCA_905214855.1 uncultured bacterium
TGGTGCTAAAACTGCAAAAAAACTCATTGCTGGTTGTCATATTATCCAAAAGTTCACGGCTAACCGGCTTATAAGTACACTTAATACCTGCCTCTGAATAATACTTCATAAGAAGTTCTGCAGATTCATCTGCATTTCCTTCTGTCTGTGTAGAAATATTTAAGACAAAATCTTTTCCATTGGCAAAATCATAAAATCCATCACTGCCTTTTACAAGTCCACATCCCTCCAGAAGTTTCTGTGCACCTGCAACATCATACTCTGTCCATTTCTTGAACCATTCAGGATCATATCCCATTGTTCCCTCTGTAGGGGATGCCTGACATCCTTCCTGCCATCCATCGGACAATAAGGTTGCGTACTCATCTCGGTCAACTGCAATAGAAAGTGCCTGACGGAAATCTTTGTTATTAAACAGAGTGCGATAATCTTCATCATTATGTGTCAGATTCAGCTGTAACTGACTTCTGATATCTGCCCACTGACCATTCTGCCACTGTACAATGTGATATCCTGTTTTCTCTGCATTTTCCTGCAATGTTGCAATATCTGCCCAATCAGCAGCAGAATTGATGGTAACAGAACCTTCCAGTGTCTTTAAGAGCACCTGAGACGGATCTGCAATCCTTGTATACTCGATCTTGTCAATATAAGGGAGCTGTCTTCCCTCAGAGTCAACTTTCCAGTAATATGGATTGCGGACAAACTCATAATAATCTCCATCTACATCATTTTTGCCATCTTCGGTAGAAAGTACCCAAGGATTCAAAGTTGGGATTCCGGACTCATTCCAGAAATAATATCCGGTTGCTTTTCCCATAGCTGCAACATCAGAAAATCCCATTTCTGCTGCCTTTTTTGCTGCTGCCTCCTCACCGATAAATTCACTCAGTATCTGCTCATGATAATGTTTTGGAGCCCAACACCATTTTGCATTGATCGCAAGATTTTCAATAAAAGATGGCTTAGAATACTGGAATTTTACCTTAAATGTGTAATCATCCACTTTCTCAAATACAGCCTCTGTTACTTCCTCTGAATTTTCTGGATTAGCTACTTTAAAACAATCCCATAAAGATTTACCAAATGTCTGTGGTTTACACATATGGTCATAGAAGAATATACAATCTTCTGCGGTAAATGGAACTCCGTCGGACCACTTCATTCCTTTTCTCAAATAAATCGTATACTCTGTTGCATCTTCATTTACATCATACCCTTTTGCCACGTTCGGTTCTACTGTACCATCTGTCTTAAAACGGAACAATCCCTGCTCAATCGGTTTTCCGGTATTCCAGCTTGCCTTTTCTACTGCAAACTTGATAGAACCTCCGTACTGCCCCAGACTGTCCATCGTCTCAACCATAGCCTCTCCCTCATCTGGCAGACGTTCTTCCAGAGGAGGCAGTTCTCCTGCTGTCACCTTTTCAGCCAGCATCGGAGACTCTTTCTGGCTAAGATCCACCGCCCCTGTCTCTGCTGCGGTCGTCTCTTTTTGTGCTTCTGTCCCACTTTCAGCCTTTGTCTGTTCTGTTTCTGTCTTTGCAGATGTTGTAGAAACAGGCTCTGCTTTGTTGCCGCATCCGGCAAGTGATAACGCCATCATTGCCACACACATAAGTGCCAAACCTTTTTTCCTCATACATGTCCTCCTTTTATTTTATGCAATCTGCATATTTTTTTCTTTAATTAAATAAATATTTTTGTAAGTTTCATCCTGTATATCATACCAAACTATTCCCTGTTTTTTCTACGCAAAACTTGTCAACTTTCTGTAAATATCTCGCATTATTTGTCATATTTAAATAACTTTTTCTATACATTTTGTTTCCATCTCTATTTTCTCTATATTTTCTATAATCCACACGATTCCCACTGCCTATCTTGTATGATTTTCTCTCATATCATAAAATGTGTTCTACAATGTTCAACAATATAACCTGCTTTATATCAAAATATAACAAAAAAGACACACAATCTGTCTTAGAAAAACAAACTATGTGTCTTATATTTTGGTTATATCTGTGTAAAATCTTCCTATATTTTTTATAAAAAACCTTTTTTCTCTTAATTATCTTCCTCAGATTCTGCCATCGTAAATGTAAATCTCTTACGAGCCATCTCATCACTTTCCAGATATTCATCATATGTGGTAATCTTATCTACAAGCTGACCATTGATGATCTCCATAATACGGTTTGCTGTGGTCTGTACGATCTGATGGTCACGGGAGGAGAATAATATCACACCTGGGAACTTGATCATACCATTATTCAAAGCAGTGATAGACTCCATATCCAAATGGTCTGTCGGTTCATCCAACATTAAAACATTTGCACCGGAAATCATCATTTTGGACAACATACAACGAACTTTCTCGCCTCCGGAAAGTACTTTGACACGCTTCATTCCATCCTCACCGGCAAACAGCATTCTTCCAAGGAAACCACGCACATAGGTAGCATCTTTGTTCTCTGAATACTGAGTCAGCCAATCTACGATCGTATCATCATTATCAAACTCTGCACTGTTATCCTTCGGGAAATATGCCTGAGTTGTAGTAACTCCCCATTTATAGCTTCCCTCATCCGGCTCCATCTCACCAGACAAGATCTTAAACAATGTAGTCTTTGCCAATTCATTCGGACCTACCAGCGCTACCTTATCTTCTCTTCCAAGAATAAAAGAGATATGATCCAAAACCTTCACACCATCAATCGTTTTGGTCAGATTTTCTACTGTCAGCACTTCATTACCAATCTCACGGTTTGGTCTAAAATCAATATATGGGTACTTACGGCTGGATGGCTTGATCTCATCCAACTCAATCTTCTCCAATGCACGTTTTCTGGATGTTGCCTGTTTGGATTTGGAAGCATTTGCAGAGAATCTCTGGATAAATTCCTGAAGTTCTTTGATCTTCTCTTCTTTCTTACGGTTTGCTTCCTTCATCTGACGCATCATAAGCTGACTGGACTCATACCAGAAATCATAGTTTCCTGCATATAACTGGATCTTTCCATAATCGATATCTGCTGTATGTGTACATACTTTATTCAGGAAATAACGGTCATGAGATACCACGATCACAGTATTCTCAAAATTGATCAAAAACTCCTCCAGCCATGCGATCGCATCGAGATCCAAATGGTTTGTCGGCTCATCCAGAAGAAGAATATCCGGATTTCCAAACAATGCCTGTGCCAGAAGTACCTTTACCTTCTGAGGTCCAGTCAGTTCTCCCACCATCTTGTAGTGGTGTTCGGTATCTACACCCAAACCATTCAAAAGGTTCTGCGCATCAGACTCTGCTTCCCATCCGTTCATCGCAGCAAACTCTCCTTCCAGATCTGCTGCACGGATTCCATCCTCATCTGTAAAGTCTTCTTTCATATAGATAGCTTCTTTTTCTTTCATGATCTCATATAATCTGGCATTTCCCATAATCACAGTATCTAATACTGTAAAGCTATCATACTTAAAGTGATCCTGCTGCAGGAAAGAAAGACGCTGTCCTGGTGTGATCACGATATCTCCATTAGTCGGCTCCAGCTGTCCAGACAAGATCTTTAAGAAAGTGGATTTTCCGGCTCCATTCGCTCCGATCAGACCATAACAGTTTCCCTCTGTAAATTTAATATTTACATCCTCAAACAGTGCCTTTTTTCCAATACGCAAGGTCACGTTATTTGCACTTATCATGAATAAAAAAACTCCTTTCTTTTTTTCATTCCTATTGTAGCATCTGAATGCTTGAAAGTCAAAGACATAACCTCTTTTATCTCAACAAAAGACAGGAAGCAAGAAATCTCACCACTGATAGAAGCAGGAGACTTCTTGCTCATGGTGCATTAGATATCGTATCCCAC
>CAJMNU010000157.1 GCA_905214855.1 uncultured bacterium
GGCAACACGCAAGTACATTGAGGCAGGCAAGGATCAGCAGGGCAAGGGATACGATCCACGTAAGCTGCTTCTTCCGGGAACAGAGGCGATCAAAGCAACTGTAAAAGAGAAAATGGAGCTGTTTGGTTCTGTAGGTAAGGCGTGAGAGTCAGAATAAATACTAAAAGTATGGTTTGGGCAATGGAAGCTGATGCATGAAATCTATGATTTGGGGATAGAAATTGTCAGATTTGCCTAAAATCAAAAAAAATGGAGAAATCTATTGCATTTTCTCTAAAAATCGTTTACTTTTTTAGAGAGAACAGTGGAGGGCGTTCTTCCGATTGGGGAGAGCGCCCTCATTTCCATACGGGAGGATGAAAAGATGAGCGATTTGGTAAATGTTGCGGAACTTTTTGGTAAAAATGTCTTTAATGACACAGTAATGCGGGAACGCCTTCCAAAGAGCGTTTACAAAAAGTTGAAACAGACAATTGAAGAGGGAAAAGAACTAGATCCTTCTATTGCAGATGTTGTCGCACATGCAATGAAAGATTGGGCAATTGATCATGGGGCAACCCATTACACGCATTGGTTTCAGCCATTGACCGGAATTACGGCAGAAAAACATGATTCTTTTATTTCCGTTCCAGGTCCCGATGGAAAGGTGAGGATGGATTTTTCCGGCAAGGAGCTGATCAAAGGAGAGCCTGACGCTTCTTCTTTCCCTTCAGGAGGTCTTCGTGCCACCTTTGAGGCGAGAGGATATACAACATGGGATTGCACATCACCGGCATTTTTGCGTGAAGATGCGATCGGTGTGACACTCTGTATCCCAACAGCTTTTTGTTCTTATACAGGTGAAGCTCTCGATAAGAAAACACCTCTTTTGCGTTCCATGCAGGCAATCGACGAACAGGCTCTTAGAATTCTTAGATTGTTTGGCAATACAACTTCCAAACGTGTCATTCCGTCTGTAGGTCCGGAACAGGAGTATTTTCTGGTTGACCGCAATAAATATCTCCAGAGAAAGGATCTGATCTATGCAGGACGTACTCTGTTTGGTGCAATGCCTCCAAAGGGGCAGGAGATGGATGACCACTATTTTGGTGCGATCCGTGAGAGAGTTGCTGCTTATATGAAAGAGGTAAATGAGGAACTTTGGAAATTAGGTGTAACTTCAAAGACTCAGCATAATGAGGCAGCACCGGCACAGCATGAGCTGGCACCAATCTATGCACAGGTCAATGTGGCAGTAGACCACAATCAGATGATCATGGAGACTTTGAAGAAGGTCGCAGGACGGCATGGTCTTACCTGTCTGCTCCATGAGAAACCATTCAAGGGAGTAAATGGTTCTGGAAAGCATAATAACTGGTCACTTACTACAGATGATGGTATCAATATGTTGAATCCGGGAGATACCCCTCATGAAAATATCCAGTTCCTTTTGGTACTTGCCTGCATTTTAAAGGCAGTGGATATTCATGCAGACCTCCTGAGGGAATCTGCATCCGATGTAGGAAATGATCTGCGCTTGGGAGCGCATGAAGCACCTCCGGCAATTATCTCTGTCTTTTTGGGAGATCAGCTGGAAGATGTTGTTACACAGCTTTGTGACACAGGAGAGGCAACTCATTCTAAAACAGGTGGAAAGTTACAGACAGGTGTAAATATTCTTCCGGATCTGGATAAAGATGTTGCTGACCGCAACCGCACCTCACCATTTGCTTTTACAGGAAATAAGTTTGAGTTCCGTATGGTTGGATCTTCTGACTCAGTTTCCTCACCAAATGTAGTCTTGAATACGATCGTTGCAGAGGCGTTCAAGGAAGCGGCAGACCAGCTGGAAGCGGCAGATGATTTTGAGATGGCAGTACATGATATGATCAAGAAGCTTTTAGCAGACCATAAGAGAGTGATCTTTAGTGGAAATGGATATTCTGATGAATGGGTGGTAGAGGCTGAGAAGAGGGGATTGCCAAATATCCGTTCTATGGTAGATGCAATTCCTGCTCTTGTTACAGAAAAGGCAGTGAAATTGTTTGAAGAATTCCATGTATTTACCCGTACAGAGCTGGAATCCAGAGTGGAAGTGGAGTATGAATGGTATTCTAAGGCAATCAATATCGAGGCAAGAACAATGATCGATATGGCAGGAAAACAGATCATTCCGGCAGTTATCCGCTATACAACACGGCTTGCTGAGTCCATTGCCGCTGTGACAAATGTTTGTCCACAGGCAGATGTGAGTGTGCAGACAGAATTGCTGACGAAATCTTCCAATCTGTTGGCTGAGATGAAGCGTGCCCTGACAAATCTTCAGGAGGTTGCAGATCAGGCAGCGCTTATGAAAGACGATAAAAAGAGACAGGCACATCAGTATCACGATGTCATTGTTCCGGCTATGGAAACACTGCGTACACCGGCAGATGAGCTTGAAATGTTAGTAGATAAGGAATTGTGGCCATTCCCAAGCTATGGAGATCTGATTTTTGAAGTCTGATCGGCTAGGCAGGCTATAAACAAGGAAAAATAAAAAGGATTTGGTTAGGCAGTACATGATTCTGCCCGACCAAGTCCTTTTTATGATTTTATCAGTTCAGCCAGTTTTGGGTTATCTGTTTTTTGCTTTTATGTAAATATAGACTGCGCTGGATTCTAGGATGGTGCATCTGTTGTAATGTATCCTGTTGTATTGGAATTGTTGTTCACAATATTTCCGCCAGATAAAGGAGTATTCATGCTGTTGGAAGAGGAATCAGGGCTAATCAGGATTCCAGAATTATTGGAAAAAGAGTTTCCAGATCCCGAAGAGCCGGAAGGAGATCCGGGAACAGAGGATTGGTTTTGGCTGGGAGGCTTCTTGGAAGAAGAACCTTTGGATCCGGGGGCAGCAACAGATCCGGTAGACTGCAGTTCATCATCTGTTCCGGGGGTGTTGGAACTGGAATGGTTAGAACCAGAAGTTCCGGGTTGGTTTGGGAGAGAGGAAGAGTTCCCTGTACCTGTGGAAGGATTGGAGTTGTTGCTATTGGAATTACCTCCCGGAGTTGCTGTATTGGAAGATTGTGATCCAGTTGTATTATTGTTTCCCGGAGCATTTGTATTGGGATTACTTCCCGGATTGTTTGTTCCAGAGTTCATATTTGGATTTGTGTTGGACGAACCATTAGAAACATTTCCGGAATAATTGCCTTGCAGGACACCGTTTTTATCAAAAGTATAATTCACACCACCAATGGAATATGTGCCACCAGATACCATTTTCCCAAGATCACTGCCACTGGTTGGATTCAGATAATATGTTTTGTTTTCTAATGTGAGCCAACCGGTCAGCATATGACCTGCATTATTAAAATAATACCAACTGTTATTGATCGGTCGCCAACCAACCGTCATTTGACCAGATTCCTTCATATAATACTGGTTTGTACCATCACTGAGCCATCCAGTCAGCATCTGTCCGAAGGTATCATTTCTGGTATCCAGATAATAATAAGAACCGTCAACGAGCTGCCAACCGGTCAGCATTTTTCCATCTTGGTTAGAGTAATACCATTTGTTGGAAAATTTTTGCCATCCCGTCTGTAAAACGCCATCTTTATTAAAATAATACCAGTCATTGGAAGAACCAATGGAAATCCATCCGGTTGCCATCTTGCCGTCATTGGCGAGATAATAGCGTTTGCCGTTGATATCTGCAAAACCGCCACGGAGAAGCTGACCACTTTCATTAAAATAATACCAAGAGCCATCAATAGGATACCAGCCGGAGACCATATCTCCCTCATCACGCATGTAGTAGTAGGTAGAGCCGATATTCAGCCATTTGGTCACCATAGTACCATCATTCATCATAAAATACCATTTATCATTCACT
>CAJMNU010000158.1 GCA_905214855.1 uncultured bacterium
ACGCATTACCTCATACTCGATCTCTTTCCATCCGGCAATACAGCGTTCTACAAGAACCTGTCCTACTCTGGAAAGGCGCAGACCATTTTCCAAAGTTTCCACCAATTCTTCTCTGTTGTTTGCAATACCACCGCCAGAACCTCCCAGAGTATATGCCGGACGCAGAACAACCGGATAACCGATTTTTTCTGCAAAATCGATTCCATCCTGAAGATTTTCTACCACCAGAGACGGAGCAACCGGTTCATGGATTTTCTCCATTGTCTCTTTAAATTCCAGACGATCCTCTGCTTTTCGGATTGTTTCTGCTGTTGTTCCAATCAAACGAACCTGATGTTCTCTTAAAAAACCTGCCTCTTCCAGCTCCATTGCCAGATTCAGACCTGCCTGACCTCCAAGTGTCGGCAGAATACTGTCCGGTTTTTCTTTTAAAATCAGTTGTTCTACCACTTCTATGGTCAATGGTTCAATATATACACGATCTGCAATATCTTTATCTGTCATAATGGTGGCTGGGTTAGAATTTAAAAGGACAACCTCAATCCCTTCTTCTTTTAAAGAACGGCAGGCCTGTGTTCCTGCGTAGTCAAATTCAGCAGCCTGACCAATTACGATCGGTCCAGAACCAAGTACAAGTACCTTCTTAATATCTGCATGTTTTGGCATTATCGACTCACCTCCATCATTCTCAGAAAACGATCAAATAAATAGGAAGAATCCTGTGGTCCAGGACACGCTTCTGGATGATACTGTACCGTAAAAATATTCTTCCCTGTATATTTCAGCCCTTCATTTGTTCCATCATTGACATTAACAAATGCCGGAACCGCTACATCTTCACATAAACTATCAGTATCTACTGCATATCCATGATTCTGTGAAGAAATATAGACACGTCCTGTCTCCAAATCTTTGACTGGATGATTTCCCCCACGATGTCCATATTTTAATTTGTATGTTTTCGCTCCTGTAGCCAAAGCCATAAGCTGATGTCCAAGACAAATCGCAAAAATCGGAATATCTGAGTCATACAGTTTTTTGATCTCTTTAATGATCTCTGTGTTCTCAGCCGGATCTCCAGGTCCATTGCTCAACATAATACCATATGGATTGGATGGCAGAATTACCTCTGCTGGTGTATCTGCTGGATACACTGTAACTTCGCATCCTCTTTCATTTAAAGATCTGGCAATATTCTTTTTTGCACCAAAATCCATCAAAGCAACTTTTTTTCCATTTCCTGCAAGTGTATATGTTTCTCGACAAGTGGAGACCTGTACCACACCTTTCACCTGATATGCCTTGATTTTAGGAAGGACTTCACTCAGATCAGAATACTCTTTTGTTGTGATCATCCCATTCATAGTTCCTTTTTCCCTGAGGATCTTTGTCAAAGCTCTTGTATCAATCCCACAAATTCCCGGAATATCATTGGATTGTAAGAAATTCTGGATGGTATCCTCACTTCTGAAGTTGCTGGGGATTCTGGACACTTCTCTGACAATATAACCATCTGGCCATGGTTTCAAAGACTCCATATCCTCACGGCAAATCCCATAATTTCCAATCAACGGATATGTCATGACGACCGCCTGTCCTGCATAGGAGGGATCTGTCAAAACTTCCAGATAACCTGTCATGGAGGTATTAAACACAATTTCACTGATGACTTCTCTCTGAGAACCAATGCTTTTCCCAGTAAAAACAGTCCCATCTTCCAGTATTAAAAATGCTTTCATGAACACCATCACACCTTTCTTTCTTTTTCCTTTTTTACTGGGCTTATTTCAGCCCAAATTGAATAGATTCTACCATATGTCCTAATATATTTCAATGTTTTTTCCATTATCGCTGTGACAAAATTCCACTTTTCTATTGCAGTATTTTTTGTCATATTGACGAAAACTTTTTTCCTGTCTTCAGAAAATCAGATATCATCAGATATCTATTAGGTATATTTAAAGAAAAATGAAATATAGTATAAAAGAATTTCTTCCAAACAAATAGGAGAGGTTATGACAAAACAAATCCATGCCATGCAGATAGACCCCAGCCGCAATACCTCAAACGGAAATTTAATGGTAGAGGTCATCTCAGACAGCACACAAGCCCCCATCAAAGATGCTAAGATTTCTATTTCATACACCGGAGATCCTGAGCAGACATTAGAGCAGATCACTACTGATGTGTCCGGGCAAAGCCCTGACATTTCCCTTGCCGCTCCACCAGCCTCCTACAGTCTAGAACCCAGCCTGATCCAGCCTTACTCTGAATATTCTATCCAAGTAGAAGCACCAGGATTCTCTCCCGAAGCAATATCTGGCATTGAAATTCTTGCTGGAACTCATGCGATCCAGCCTATTCGCATGAAACCCCTGATTTCCCCCTCACCATCCAATGATGTCATTGTTATTCCAGCACATACATTGTATGGCGACTATCCCCCCAAGATCTCAGAAACAGAAGTAAAACCTGTCAATGAAAGCGGAGAAATTGTTCTAAGTCGGGTTGTTGTCCCAGAAACCATTATTGTTCATGATGGTGTCCCCACAGACAGAACTGCCAAAGATTATTATGTCCCCTATCGTGACTACATCAAAAATGTGGCAAGCAGCGAAATTTATGCCACTTGGCCCCGCGCTTCCATAATTGCCAATGTTCTTGCTATTATGTCCTTTACACTAAATCGTGTTTACACAGAATGGTATCGTAACAAAGGATATTCTTTTACCATCACCTCCTCCACCGCATTTGATCATAAGTGGATTTATGGACGTAATATCTTTGAATCCATTTCTGTTGTGGTAGATGAAATTTTTGATAATTATCTATCAAGACCGGAAGTGAAACAGCCTATTTTGACACAATACTGTGATGGAAAACGTGTTCAATGTCCAAACTGGATGACACAATGGGGATCATGCTCACTCGGTGAACAGGGGTACAGTCCAATTGAAATCTTGCGGTATTACTACGGAGATGATATGTATATCAACACTGCTGATGTCATTTCTGGCATCCCCTCGTCATGGCCCGGATACGACCTTACAATTGGTAGCAGAGGAAATAAAGTTCGCCAAATGCAGGAACAACTTCAAAGCATTGCCAGTGTATATACTGCAATTCCTTCCATCACTCCAGATGGAATTTATGGTCCTGCCACTGCAGAAGCTGTAAAAAGTTTTCAATCTATCTTTGGGCTTCCTCAAACGGGTGTAACAGATTTTGCCACTTGGTACAAAATTTCTCACATCTATGTAGGGATCACAAGAATCGCAGAATTAAATTGAGCTGCTGACCGTAAATATTCTTCAAATATAAATGCTCCTCGAACCGCCATACTACGTCATAGCCATCCGAGGAGCAGATCATCTAACTGCATTCAAAATATCATCTTAAATTAAAATACATAACCCAGTGAACGGATATACAGTTTTAAAACCTGCAATGTTCCTTCTACGCCAAATTTTGCTGTGTTAAGCATCAGGTCGTAGTTTTCCACTGCCTGCCAATCACGCCCTGTATAATAGCGATAATAATCACGACGTTCTCTGTCTACACGCTTAATATTCTTCTTCACATCTTTTGGCTCATAAAAATCTTTTTCCGTGATCCTGCGCACACGTGCATCCAGATCTGCATACAGGAAAATTCGTATCAATCCTTCTGTCCCCTCTAACACATAATCCGCACAGCGTCCGATCATAACACAAGATTCGGCTGCCGCAAGTTTACGGATCACTGTAGACTGAAAACGGAACAGATTGTCTGCTGAAACCAAGTCAGATCCAAAAGACGGGGTGGTGATCTCTGGAGTCAGCTTCTTGCGGTTGTGGTA
>CAJMNU010000159.1 GCA_905214855.1 uncultured bacterium
ACTGTTCTTTAAGAATTCTCCTCCATATGAGCTGACAACTGTTGCCACTGCCTCAATCTCACACTCACGACACACCTCTGTAAGTATTCTTCCTTCTGTTGTCCCTGCCGCAATCCAAACCTTAGCATTTCTATCCATCTTTTTATGCTTCATCCTTTTTTCTTTCACACCGATAGCCTCTTGGTGTCACCATTCTGCCTGCCATCTGTTTTGTCGATTCATTTCCAATAAAAATCGTAGTAAACATATCTGCCTGAAACGTTCTGAGTTCTTCCAGTGTCATAATGCTGATCTTTTGCCCATCCCTTCCAATCTGTCTGACTGCTGCACAGACAGTCTTTGGACTACGACAGGTTAAAAGCAGATCACATGCCCACATAAGATAGTCTGATCTCTTCTTGCTGGATGGATTATAGATGCAGATTGCAAAATCTCCCTGTCCTGCACATAAAATACGTTTTTCAATTGTCTCCTTTGGGGTGAGCAGATCACTCAAACTGATCACCGCAAAATCGTGTGCCAATGGTGCTCCCAAAACAGCACTTCCTGCCAATGCTGCTGTGACTCCCGGAATTACCTGAACATCGATATCATCGAATTCTTCTAAGAGTTCCAGCATAGGGCTTGCCATGCCATAAACACCTGCATCTCCACTGCACACCATTGCCACAGTTTTTCCTTCCTGTGCCATTTTAAAAGCCTCTCGGCATCTTTCTATTTCCTGTTTCATTGGTGTTGTATAAAATTCTTTTTCTGGAAAGTAAGCTCTCAGCAGATCAATATAAACCGTATATCCTACGATCACATCGCATTGCTCCAGAATTTCCTTTGCCTGTATGGTCAGTTGTTTTTCATTTCCTGGTCCCATTCCAACAACATAGATTACTTTTTTTTGTTTTGTTCCTATCATTTTTTACCTGCCATTTCTATTCTGTCATCTATCTTGATATTCCTATTTCTCTAATCGTAGTTCCTTTCTCAAACTGGATCTCCCTTTCACTGTATGCTGCTGCCACTGTCATTCCATTTACAGCACACTTAGGAAAGCATAATCTTCCCCCAGAATGCAGAACGGCTGCTCTCTCACACACATTCCCCACTCCAAGAATCTTCTTTACAAAAGGTGATTCCATAAATTCTCCCTCTGCCTCTTCTAATTCTTCTGCAGAATATGTCACAAATTCCCAGCCAAACTCTTTTGCCAACTCCAACATTCCTTTTTCTTCCCTTTTTCTGTCTACACTTGCAAGACAGGAAACTGCCTCTATATAAATAGAATATGTTTGGAAGGCTTCCTCTGTCTGGCTCTTTAGAACACTTTTTTCCACGCCCTTACGACATCCCATTCCCACAGTCACACATTTGGGTATTAAAATCAATGCCCTTCCCTTTGCTGCCTCTTCCTCCCAAAAAGGATCTCTTTTTATCGATATCACAATATTTTTCTCACACATTTTGCCTAAAGTAATTCCTTCAGGCAATTTTTTTGAAAGGCGGCAAAAGTCTGTGAATAGTCCCACTTCTTCTCCCTCTAGCAGACTTCCTGCAATCTGTCTAATACCCTCTCGGTTCCAGATCACCATTTTATTTTTTACTGCAAACACATCCACAGCAAAACCTCCATAGAGATCACTTGCTGTTGTGATCACAGGAAGTGACCCCATATTGGCACTGATCAGACTGGCAAGTTCATTGGCACCTCCTACATGACCAGATAAAAGAGGAATACAATACAGTCCCCGTTCATCTAAAACGATCACAGCCGGATCTGTCAGCTTGTCTTTTACATATGGTGCGATCGCTCTGACAGCAATTCCAACTGCTCCCACAAAAATCAGGGCATCTTTTTGGGAAAACTGTTTTTTAGTCCACTCTGTCAATGTTTCATCTATCCTTTGAACAGATACCTTTTTAGAGATCAGATCTGCCTCACCAAAAAAATGCTTTAAAAGAGTGACCTGTACTTGCATAACATCTGATAAAGAATCCGCCAGAGCAAGTGCCAAACGGCTTCCATTCCTTGTAAAAGCGATCACAGACACTTTTTTTATATTGTTTTCTCTATCCTCTCTCTCTTCTTCCATTCAAAAAAATCCCTTTCATAAACCAGTTTCCACTTCTTTTTTTAATTCAAGATAACTGCCTGTTGATCCTTCTCACCGCATCGATACTCCCCAGTTCCTGTCCATTCATATCATACAGTTTTCCATCCTGTATATAAGTATACACTTTTATGTTATCTAAACACACCTCAGAATCACTCTCCCACATCACATAAGAAAGTTCATCTCCGTGAAAAGTCAGCGTAACATTCTGGTTTTCTGATATGGATACGCTCTTTTTCTGCCTTCCAACCGTCACACTCACCTCTGCCATTTCTTCACATTCTGCTAAAAATTCCACATACACGGGCTGATGATATGGCACTGTATCATAAACAAACTGGCTTATCATTCCTCCCTTTTTCAAAAGCATTTTATGATTTGCGTCTTGATACACCACTTCTGTCTTATCATTTCTTCTCCAATGTTCATCCCCTAATCCAAACTGTGCATTATACACTTTATTGTCACAATAATTTTGATATGTCCATATTCCATACCCCATACTGTAACGTTTCAAAATATCAGCCGACATTCCCAGATACTGATTCAACTCATCTGGTCGGACCTGTACATTGTCTTCATATCCTGGTGTAGTATCTACAAACAAAAACTGCTCTACAAAAAGTGGTTTACTGCTCTCTTTGCTGATTTTATCAAAAACAGTCTCTGTCATTTTTGCAGCATCTCTGGCGGAAACAGTTTGCCCCTGATTATCAAATCCCATTGGTATCCCATACATCATCGCTGTATACGATGCCTGTCCGGCTTCATATGTTTTCTGATGTCCATAATACATCGTTTGTCCATCTGAACTGGAGAGATAATCTGCATCTGTGCGTACTTCCATAGAAAGTCCCGGAAATACCTGCTGTGTTTCTTCCAAAAGCTCCATCAAAAATGTATCATAATAATCATAGAACACTTTCATTGCCATTGTTCCAGGTTTTGGAAAAGGCAACCTGTATTCCCTGACTGGTTCTTCATATAAATTGCTCAGCTGTTCTATGGAATATTTCTCTAAAGCATAAGAAACATATCCACTTTTTTGTGCGATTTCCAGTCCCTTAGAAGAAGTCCTGTCAACAAAGGAAAGATCTGTAAAATTCCAAAAATCTTCCCATGTTATAAACCCACCCGCAAAATTAGGATGCCTGTTTGCCGCCTGATACATGTTTTTTGCATAGTCCAACCATGCATTCCGCACTGTTTTATCAGTCACAAGTTCCCGATAGCGTTCCAAACAGGATTCCTGTGTATTATAATAATCCCACACATATCCGATCCTAAGATAAACCATAAGTCCAGCCTCTTCTGCCGCTTTCATCACCTGTTCCAACATTTGAAATGCCCGTTCATTATAGGAGATCGGAGACATGGATGGCTGAAATTCTCTCCAAGGTATCACCAATATGATCCCATTAAATCCATCCTGCATGATCTGTGTGAATTCTTCCTCCATATGAACATGTTCACTGTTCCAGAAATTCATTGGACAGGCATCTGAAAAATATGTAGCACATTTGACATAATCCTTTGCATACACCGTCTGCACTCCTAATAGAGATATCATCAATAACAAAATACCAATTCTTCGCATCCCAGCCATACTTTCCCCCATCTTTTGTATAAATGCTGCCTTG
Organism: uncultured bacterium; assembly: GCA_905214855.1. Taxonomy (GTDB): domain Bacteria; phylum Bacillota; class Clostridia; order Lachnospirales; family Lachnospiraceae; genus CAJMNU01. Next base: position 3,746 of record CAJMNU010000159.1, read on the forward strand.
CGTTTTTATAAAGCAGACTCTACTCCACCACCATATTGTTGATCCAAACACCTTTTTTTACA
>CAJMNU010000160.1 GCA_905214855.1 uncultured bacterium
CATCAAAAATACCAAGTCGGGCTGTTACCATATAGGATTCATCCTCATATACTTTTGCAGCTTCTATTGCATGTTTCAAAAGTTTGGTACGATTTTCATAACTTCCTCCATACTCTCCTTTTCTCAGATACGCAGAAGTCAGTTCTGCAAGAAGATATCCGTGACAAGACTTGATATCCACTGCATCAAATCCAGCCTGCTTTGCCAAAAAAGCAGCTTCTCCAAATTTCTCCTCCAATGATTTCAAATAATCATCTGATACAATACAACTGTCATCTGCTTTCCGCAACTTCTCATATTCTGGATGACGATAAGCGATCAGAGGAGCCGGCTTTCCACCTGGATTCGAATATCTTCCACTGTGATTTGCCTGCATCACCAGATATGGTGCAAATCCATTGGCTTTTCTCCCTGCCTCTTTTACTCTCTCTGTCATTCTCTTATAAGATTCCAGATTCTCCTTTGTCAGCATCAACTGATGGGCACTGGATCTCCCTTCCGGAACAATAGAAATCGCCTCAAACCAAAGAATAGCACTTCCTCCGATCGCCTCCCTCTCATAACGTCTCAATGTCATCTCTGAAGGAGAGCCATCTGGCAAAGAATCCGCTCCTTCCATCGGAGCAACACCCAGTCTGTTTGAGAATATAACACTTTTTGCCTTACATGGTGTAGACAGTACAGAAGTATCTTTCGCCAATGGGATATACACCCCAAGTTCCTCTGCTTTTTTTTCCAATTCCTCTCTTGTTCGGTAATGAAATTTCTCATGTATCATGCTAGTTCCCCCATTTTCCCTTCCATATGTTTTACTCGGTTATATCTGTATCTTTTCTATACATCTTATTCCTTATATCTACTTCCTTTTCCCCTATTTCTTTTTTTCTATCTCCCTGCATTTCCCCTCTGTTTTTCTTTTTTCTTTCCTTCCTTCCATATTTTCTTCTTTAATACGGCTTCCTACATCTTCTTTTAAAAGCGCATAACAAACAGAACAAAGAGGAATAAACACTAACATTCCAATAACTCCCATCATACTGCCGCCCAATGTTACTGCCACCAAAACCCAGATGGATGGCAGATTCACGGAACTTCCCACCACATGCGGATAGATCAGATTTCCCTCGATCTGCTGCAAAACAAAGAAAATAATCACAAACCATAGTGCATTGATCGGATTTGTCATCAGCATTAGAAAAATTCCGACTGCACACCCCAAAAATGCTCCAAAAATAGGAATCAAAGCAGTAAATGCAATCAAAACACCGATCAAAAGTGCATAAGGAAGACGAAATACTGTCAATACAACAAAAAACATACTTCCAAGTATGACTGCTTCCATACATTGCCCTGCTAAAAATTTAGAAAATGTCTTTTCTGTCAATCTGGCAATCCTAATGACCCGTTCCTTATATTTCGGCAGATATGCCTGCAAAAGTCTGCTAAACTGTCTTGCCAGATTTTCTTTCTGTAAAAGAATGTAAATAGAGAAGATAAACGCCACAGAAAGTGTGGTCACTGCTGTAATAATAGAACGTGCGGCAGATACTGTCGAATTCAACATCGTTCCAGCTCCCACTCTAAGGAAATCCAAGATTCCTTCAATAATTTTGTTCCAGTCAAATTCCAAACCTGCAATCTGTTGTGAAAGATCTGGATATGCCACAAACAGCTCCTCTGCCCAATTCTGCACTGTCATAAAAAATGTCGGGATACTGCTGCTTAAAGTCGCAATGGTAGAACCTACCTCTGGGAAAACAACAAAAATAACAATACAAAGAATTGTGATTACAAATAAAATTGCAACTGCAAGACTGAACGGTCTCTTCCATTTTTTTATAGAATCTTTTTGGGGAAGAAGTCCTTCCACAAAACGCATTGGAACATTCAAAATAAATGCGATTCCCCCTCCAATAAGGAATGGCGCTATCATACGAAACAACATCCTGACTACATGAAACACTTTTTCATAATTCAGGAATAAAATAAACAATAAGATTGTAAATACAATGATCTCTTTAATTTTCTTTACATTCTGTTGATTCAAATCCATCTCTTATCTCCTTGTCATTTCCTTCAAAAATCCCCTGCTGCATCTTAGAACTTCCTCCTCCATTTCCATGCAGATGCTCCTTAAGAGCCTTTCCAAACACTTTCATATCCTGTGTCTGACTTGTCAAAACATATTGAAATACATTCTCTTCTTTTTTCTTTATCGCAAGCACGATCTCTCCTTTTTCCTGTTTTGCCAGAGCATCTGCATACTGGCGCAGCTGCACAACGCTCAGATCATCTTCTCTCACCAAAAGCCTTTTTGCAGGCTGGATCGTTTGCAGCTTCATCTTCTGCCATTTGGTATACAAAGACGAAATATCCTGTTCTTTCTCTTCCAAGATTTCCTTCTGTCTCTCTACTGCGGCTGCAAGTTCTTCCGGTTTTGCAGATAAAAGGACAGAAATCTTACGCATTTGTCGGATTCTCCGTTCATAGTCCTCTCTTGCCCGACTTCCACACATCATAGAGATCCGCATTCCTCCCTTATAATGTATCATCCCAGTGATCTTGATCATTCCGATCTCACCCGTTCTCTCTACATGAATACCACAACAGGCACAAAGATCTACATCTGGGATCTCAACAATCCTTACCGCTCCCGTCAGCTCCTTTTTACTTCTATAATCCAAAGTATGTAGCATTTCCTCATCCGGATAATAGCATCGGATCGGTATATTTTTCTCTGCGATCTGATTTGCCTCATTCTCCACTTCCCAAAGTTCTTCCATAGAGATCACACCATTAACATCCAGAGTCACCTCATCTGTCCCCATGTGGAATCCTACATTGTCGAAACCATATCTGCGATGAAGAATCCCAGAAATAATATGTTCTCCGCTATGTTCCTGCATTCTTAGAAAACGTGCTTCCCAGTCAATCTTTCCATGCACCAACGTACCAGGAAGAATCTCCTCTTCTATCTTATGGCATACCATTTCTCCTCTTTCTCTTGTGTCTGTAACATGGACACATCTTTCTGTGCCATTCAGATCAAGGAAATGCAACATCCCAGTATCTGCGGGCTGCCCGCCCCCTTCCGGATAAAAAGCGGTCCGATCCATGACCACCCAGTATCCTCCATCTTTTGCCTGTTCACAAGATAGGATCTCTGCCTCAAACTCTTTTATATACGGAACTTTGTAATATAGTTTTTCCATCTTTCTTTCCTCTGCTGTTATCTTATTCGCTTTCTGTTTTTTCTTGTTCCTTTTCATTATACACATCTTCTCTTCTTAGGGAAAGAAAATAATATTAAAATTTTGTAAATTCAGGCAAGCCCCCCTGCATATGATACAGTGTAATCAAGTTTTGGAGGAACTTATCATGAGTGATTTAGCGGCAACAAACTGCGGTTGTGGATGTGGTTGTGACAATGGAGGAAATGTATGTGGATGCAGTAGTGGAAATGGCTGCAATCTTATTTTTCTTCTCCTGATTCTGTGCTGCTGCGGAGGCAGTTGGGGAGGCGGATGCGGCGAACATAATAATTGTGGATGCAGCTGCGGCGGTGGATGTGACAGTATGATCTGGATTCTTCTCTTGCTCTGCTGCTGTGGCAATGGATTTGGCAGTTTTTGCTAATTCTGCACTTTTTCACCTTACATGATCTCATTTTCTCTGACATGTCTTAAATCGATCTAAATATTTCTATTTTAGGTTGATTCAGATGCATCTTTCACTTCTTAGAGTGCTTCCGGAGAACCGGCAGCACTCTTTTTTCTTATTTTC
>CAJMNU010000161.1 GCA_905214855.1 uncultured bacterium
CGAACTATGACGAGACGGAAAAAGAACCAGAAGTACTTCCTGTGCGTGTCCCCAATCTTCTTGTGAATGGTGCAGAGGGAATTGCTGTTGGTATGAGTACCAGTATTCCACCTCACAATCTTGGAGAGGTCATAGATCTGGTGAAAGCCTATATTGATACTCCTGATATGAGTACAGAGGAGATGCTTGGTGTATTGCATGGTCCGGATTTTCCAACAGGGGGGATCATTGCCAATAAAAGTGATCTTCTTTCTATCTACGAGACAGGAATGGGAAAGATCAAGCTGAGAGGCTGTATGGAAGTAGAACTGGGAAGGCGTAAGGCAGACAAGGATAAGCTGGTCATTACACAGATCCCATATACCATGGTAGGAAGTGGTATTAACAAATTCCTCAGTGATGTAGCAGATCTGGCAGAGAGCAAGAAGCTCAAAGATGTTGTGGATATCTCAAACCAGTCCAGTAAAGAAGGCATCCGTATTGTGTTGGAGTTGAAAAAAGATGCAGATGTCGAGAAAATTAAAAATATTCTTTATAAAAAGACAAAACTGGAAGATACGTTTGGTGTAAATATGCTGGCGATCGCACATGGTCGTCCAGAAACATTGAATTTAAAGGGAATTCTGAAACATTTTATGGAATTCCAGTATGAAAATACAGAGAAAAAATATCAGGTTCTTTTAGAAAAAGAACTGGAGAAGAAAGAAATCCGAGAAGGACTGATCCGCGCCTGTGATGTAATAGATCTGATCATTGCTGTTTTAAGGGGGGCAAAGAATCTCTCAGATGCCAAGGCATGTCTGATCCATGGAGATACCAGTAAGATCCAATTCCGTATGTCTGGTTTTGAGGAAGAGGCAAAAAAACTTTGTTTTACAGAAAAACAGGCATCTGCGATTTTAGAGATGCGTCTTCAAAAATTGATCGGTCTGGAATTGATGGCATTACAGAAGGAATATCGTGAAAGCCTTAAAAAAATTGCTGAGTACCAGCATATTTTAAGAAGCAGAAAAAATATGGATACAGTGATCAAGAAAGATCTGGATCATATCAAAAAAGAGTTTGCTGTGCCGCGTCGGACGAGGATCGAGGATGGGAAAGAGGCTGTTTATGTAGAGGAAGAGGCACCTGTTCAGGAAGTTGCGTTTGTGATGGATCGTTTTGGATATTGCAGGTTGTTAGATCGCTCTGTATATGAAAGAAATCAAGAACAGATTGAGAGTGAACATCCACATGTGATCCGTTGTCTGACCTCAGATAAAATCTGTTTGTTTACAGCAGAAGGGATGCTGCATCAGATTAAAGCACAGGATATCCCTTTAACTAGATTAAAAGATAAAGGTACACCGATCGATAATCTATGATGGAAGCAAAGAGGAACTGGTCTTGGTGACAAATGCAGGAGCGATTCAGGAGAAGAATCTTTTATTTGCAACAGCACAGGGAATGGTGAAAGTAGTTCCATCTTCTGAATTTGAAACCAACAACAGGGCAGTTGCCTCTACCAAATTACAAGATGAAGATAAGATCATTGCAATTCGGATTTTACAGGAAGAGACGGATGTGGTCTTACAGACTACAAATGGGATTTTCCTCCGTTTCCCACTGGAAGAAATTTCTCTGATGAAAAAGAATGCAAAGGGAGTCAGAGGAATTAAACTGTCGGAGAAAGAAAAATTAGAGCGAGTATATCTTTTGAGTGAAGATTCTATAGCTACCTATAAAGAAAAAGAAGTACATTTGAACCGTCTGAAACAGGGAAAGAGGGACGGCAAAGGAACAAAGGCAAGAGGATAGATCAAAAATAGTTTATCATACAAAAAGCATTTCCCAGAGCGACAGATTTGGAGAAAAAAGGCAGGAATGTTTGTGTAATGCGTACAAATGTATTTTTATCACGAATAACTCTTGCAAAAAGTTTCATTTTGGTATAGGATAGGTAGCATCAAAATTTGAAACAAGGAGCATCTGTTATGGAAAGAAAATTAAGAGTTGGTGTATTAGGTGCTACCGGTATGGTAGGACAGAGATTTATTGCATTATTAGAAAATCATCCATGGTATGAGGTTGTCACTGTGGCGGCAAGCCCACGTTCCGCAGGAAAGACATATGAGGATGCTGTGGCAGGACGTTGGAAAATGACCACTCCTATGCCGGAAAGTGTTAAAAAACTGATTGTCATGAATGTAAATGAAGTGGAGAAAGTCGCAGCCAGTGTAGATTTTGTTTTTAGTGCGGTGGATATGACAAAAGATGAGATCCGTGCGATCGAAGAGGCTTATGCAAAGACAGAGACTCCGGTTGTTTCTAACAACAGTGCACATCGCTGGACTCCAGATGTGCCAATGGTAGTGCCGGAGATTAATCCAGAGCATTTTGATGTGATCAAATTCCAGAAAGAGCGTTTGGGTACAACAAGAGGCTTTATTGCTGTAAAACCGAACTGTTCTATTCAAAGTTATGCTCCGGTTTTGACAGCATGGAAGGAGTTTGAACCATATGAAGTGGTTGCCACTACATATCAGGCGATCTCAGGAGCAGGAAAGACATTTAAAGACTGGCCGGAGATGGAGGGAAATATCATTCCATACATTGGCGGTGAGGAAGAAAAGAGTGAACAGGAGCCATTAAGACTCTGGGGTAAGATTGAAGATGGTGTGATCGTAAAGGCACAAGAACCAAAGATCACATGTCAGTGTATCCGTGTTCCCGTATTGAATGGACATACCGCTGCTGTATTCGTAAAATTCAGAAAGAAACCAACAAAGGAAGAGCTGATTGACCGTATGGTGAATTTTAAAGGACTTCCACAGGAATTAGAACTTCCAAGTGCGCCAAAACAGTTTATCCAGTATTTGGAGGAAGATAATCGTCCTCAGGTCAGCTTGGATGTGGATTTTGAGAATGGAATGGGCGTTTCTATCGGACGTTTGCGTGAAGACAGTATTTACGATTATAAGTTTGTAGGTCTTTCTCATAATACGGTGCGTGGTGCAGCAGGTGGTGCAGTATTATGTGCAGAACTTTTGACAGCAAAAGGATATATCAAGGAAAAATAAAAATATACTATAGTTGATCTTGTGCCGGGAAGAGTGATAGAATATTTGCTTTTTCCGGCATTTGATTTCTATAAAAATGGTTGCTTTTTTTGAGGATTCAGTATAAAGTAAAGATGTGAAATGTAATGGTTTTCACAATGACAGGAGAAAAAGTTCAAAACGGCAGATGGAGCGGAGGAATAAAAGGCAATGGGAATGACAAAGCAGCAATTTGGGACAATGCCGGATGGAGAGGTTGTGTATTTGTATACACTGACGAATGAGAATGGGATAGAGGCTTCTTTTACTGATCTAGGAGGAACCTGGGTATCCATGAAAGTGCCGGATCGAGAGGGAAAACTGGCGGATGTCGTACAGGGATACGACTGCGTACAGGATTATTTGGGAAATAATACTCATTTTGGTGCAATTGTTGGAAGAAATGCCAACAGGATTGGAAATGCAGAATTCTCTTTAGATGGGAAAATATATCGTCTGGCAGAGAATGATGGAGTAAATAACCTGCACAGCGGACCGGATCTGTATCATGACAGAGTATGGGAAACTGAGTATGAAGAAACAGAGATGGGGCTTACACTCTCTTTTTCGCTTTTTAGCCCGCATATGGATCAAGGATATCCTGGCAATGCAGATATTCAGGTAGACTATACTTTGACACCAGATAATGCTGTCATGATCACATATCATATGACTGCAGATCAGGATACGATTGCC
>CAJMNU010000162.1 GCA_905214855.1 uncultured bacterium
TGCATTTGCCCGACTTGAATTTTTTGGAAAACATGCTATTTTTGTACTGTTTCTTTCCCTGATGATGATACCAAGTGAGCTTGTTGTTATTACCAACTTTACCACCATTACGAACTGGAATCTTAGGAACACTTTTACCGGACTGATCCTTCCCTCCGTCACCTCTGTATTTTATATCTATCTTTTGAAAGAGAATTTTGAACAGATACCAGACAGTCTGTATTTTGCAGCTAAGGTGGATGGGACTTCTGATCTGAAATATCTGCTAAAAGTTATGGTTCCTCTCTCCAAACCAACCCTTACCACCATCACAATTTTAAAAATCGTGGAGTGTTGGAATTCTTATGTATGGCCTCGCCTGATCACAGATGATGCCAACTATTATCTGGTATCCAATGGAATTCAGGAAATTCGGGAAAATGGATTCGGTCGTGAAAACATTCCTGCTATGATGGCAGCAGTTGTGGTCATCTCTATTCCATTGATCACATTATTTTTGGCTTTTCATAAAGAAGTGATGGTAGGTGTATCAAGAGGAGGGACGAAGGGATGAAAAAGCAAATGAGATTTTTAGCAACAGTCAGTCTTCTCCTTACTACTCTGTTCCTTTCTGGCTGTCATGGTTCAAAGGGGTTGAAAGAATTTAAAATACCGGAACAATTTGATCAGTCAAAAAATTATGAGATTGCGTTTTGGGCAAAAAATGATACCAATAAATCTCAGACTGCCATTTACCAACAGGCAATTGATTCTTTTGAAACACAGTTTCCGAATATCAAAGTCAATTTGCGTTTATATACAGATTATGGAAAAATCTATAATGATGTTATTACAAATATTGCTACAAATACAACTCCAAATGTATGTATTACCTATCCAGATCATATTGCTACCTATTCAACAGGAACGAATCTGGTTGTACCGTTGGAACATCTTATAGAAGATGAGAAATTTGGTCTAAGCGGCAGTGAGATTCCATTTGATTCTCCATCAAAAGAAGAGATTATACCAAAATTTCTGGAAGAATGTACGTTTGACGGACATATTTATGCTCTTCCTTATATGCGCTCTACAGAAGCCTGCTATGTAAACAAGACATTTGTGGAAGCGCTTGGATATACACTTCCAGATGTGTTGACTTGGGATTTTGTCTGGGAAGTATCGGAAGCGGCTATGAAAAAAGATGCAGATGGAAATTTTCTTATCAATGGACAAAAAGTGATGATTCCATTTATCTATAAGTCAACCGATAATATGATGATACAGATGTTAAAACAAAAAAATGCCGGGTATTCTTCCGATACAGGAGAGATCCTTTTGTTTCATGAAACGACAAAAGAGATTCTTGAAACGATAGCCAAACATGCAAAAACGGGAGCTTTTTCTACATTTAAGATCTCCAGCTATCCGGCAAACTTTCTGAATGCAGGACAATGTATTTTTGCAGTGGATTCCACTGCCGGAGCAACCTGGATGGGAACTCATGCTCCATTATGTGATATCAGTGAGGATAAGATCGTAGAATTTGAAACGGCTGTGATGACAGTTCCACAGTTTGATCCACAAAACCCCAAGATGATCTCTCAAGGTCCGTCTGTGTGTGTGTTTAATAAAGCAGATCCTCAGGAAGTCCTTGCTTCTTGGATGTTTACCCAGTATCTTTTAACCAATGAAGTACAGATTCCTTATTCTATGACAGAAGGATATGTACCTGTCGTCCAAACAGCACAAAATTCTCCTGAATATCAGGATTATCTTTCTAAGAGTGGAGCAGATCAAGAGCAACATTATGAAGTAAAGATACAGGCAGTCCAAATGCTGCTTTCACAGATTGATCAAACGTTTGTCACTCCTGTATTTAATGGATCGCCTTCTTTGCGGGATGCTGCCGGATATTTGATCGAAAGTACAGTAAAAGGAGTCCGAAGAGGACAGATACTGGATGATCTTTATTTGGAAAAATTGTTCGATGATGCTTCTTCTCTCTATCGATTAGATCAGATTGGTGCACAAGGGGAAGAAGCTTTGTTTGGGAAGAAAGAATTAGGACCACTGCCTAAAACTTCCGTGATACTTTTATCGGTATTAGGGGGTACATGGGGATGTATCTTACTTTATGAGATACGAAATGCAATAAAAAAGAAAAGAAATCACACAAAGTCCTCTTGATTTACTGAAAATATCGTGTATAATTAGTTCGATATCAGTCAATATCACAAAAAGAAAGGGAGAATGCAAAATGAAAAAAATAGTAAATGTATGTTTGACTCTGGCTTTGGCAGCAGCCTGTGTTGGATGCGGAGCAAAAGCAGAGAGCACTACAACTGCAGCTACAGAAGTGACGACAACTGTCGCAGAGATCACCACTGCAGCAAAGGAAGAGACTACTGCTGCAACAGAAGCAGTAACAAAGGAAACAGAGAAGGCAACTGATACAAAGTCAGATGGTGTCATGACATATGAAGAATACATGGCAGCTGATCTGGATTCTGAGGTTGTTGTAGAAACTTATGTACAGGCAAAACAGTCTTGGTGGGAGGATAAAGCAACTCTTTATACTCAGGATCAGGATGGTGCGTATTTTATCTACAATATGGCTTGTTCTAAGGAGGACTATGAAAAACTGACTCCTGGAACAAAGATCAAAGTAACCGGATACAAGGCAGAGTGGTCAGGTGAAGTAGAGATCATCGATGCTACTTTTGAGATGGCAGAAGGAAACTATATTGCAGAGGCAAAGGATGTCACTGCTCTTCTTGGAACAGAAGAATTGATCGAAAGCCAGAATCAGTTTGTATCTTTTAAAGATATGACAGTGGAGGCAGCAGGTCAGGATGCTGATGGCAAGGATGTTGCTTTCTTATATAGCTGGGATGGTTCTGGTCAGGATGGAGATGATCTGTATTTTAATGTTTCTTCCAATGGTCAGACATATACCTTTACGGTAGAATCTTATCTGTGTGACAACACAACTGAGGTGTATAAGGCGGTAAAGGAATTAAACATTGGTGATAAAATTGATATGGAAGGTTTCTTATACTGGTATGAAGGTGTAAATCCACATATCACTTCCGTTACTGTAAAATAATAGAGTAGGTACAACTCTACATAACCAAAAAATAAAACAAAAAGGAAATCGCTTCTATGACAAAAAAGTCAGTAAACGATTTCCTTTTTTCTATACAAATATACAGATTTTATTAAAACGTGGAATCCAATAAAGACTGGAGAGACATTTCCATTTTATGATATCTTTCACTTTCTGAAAGAGGAACGGATTCACCGATATGTTTCTCTACTTTTTGAAGACGTTCCCATAAGTGTTTTGGAACAGTCATGGCATCGGTTTCTAAGCGAAGCTGTATCCAAGCTGGGAATTTCTCAGATAACTCTTCTGCTATTTTTTTTGCGATCATATAAGAACCAAAATCATTGGTATGTGTATAATCATTGGGGTAGAAATAGGAGGTAGATTCTAAAAACCCCAACTGTTTCCAAATCTGCATTGCATACTGATGAATATCAATGACTGGCACTTGGAATTCCTTTCCGATCTTTCCAATTTCCTGTGCATAGTTTTCCAACAAATCTTTATATTCTCCTTGTGCATCCCATGTATTTCTTGCCAATGGTGTAACTAGGACTGGAACTGCCCCTTTTTCACGAAGTTTTGAGATCATAAGCAAGATTCGCTTCCGATATCCTTCAGATGCTTTTAAATCTTCACATTTTTGATCGTTGTGACCAAATT
>CAJMNU010000163.1 GCA_905214855.1 uncultured bacterium
ATTTTTATTGGACAGATCAAAGATTTTTTGGGATTGACATTTACCAAATCTCCAGTTGAAACGATGGAGAAATTAGAACAGGTCATTACCTGTATCGGAACGATCAACTGGACGGCTGCGGCAGTGGGAGTATTGTCATTGGCTATTTTGATCATATGGCCAAAATTCTTTAAGAAAATACCACCATCATTGATCGCTGTAATAGTATCAGCATTTCTTGTAAAGGTATTGGATCTTCCAGTACATACAATAGGTGATCTGTATACGATCTCATCTGCACCGCCAAAATTCCATATGCCAGCAGTATCCTATGAAATGGTAAAAACGGTATTTCCGGATGCATGTACAATCGCAATTCTTGCCGCAATAGAATCTCTGCTTTCTTGCGTGGTAGCAGATGGAATGATTTCAAGTAAGCATAATTCTAATATGGAGTTAATAGCACAAGGAGTAGGAAACACTTGCTCTGCCTTATTTGGAGGAATACCTGCTACAGGAGCGATTGCAAGAACAGCAGCAAATATCCGAAATGGTGGTGTCAGTCCGATAGCCGGAATGGTTCATGCCATCGTACTTTTGCTAATCTTGGTACTGTTAATGCCATATGCGGCTCTGATCCCAATGCCGGCTATTGCAGCGATTTTATTTATGGTCGCATATAACATGAGTGAGTGGAGAACATTTCGGGATATTATCCGCACATCCCCCAAAAGTGATATTGCTGTGCTTGTAGTCACTTTCTTTTTGACAGTGGTATTTGATCTTGTTGTTGCGATCGGAGTTGGGTTGGTTGCTGCCTCTTTATTGTTTATGAAGAGAATGGCAGATGTAGCAGATGTAAGAGAATGGGATTATTTGGATACATATGAAGAGGGAAGCGAAAAGAAAGGATTCAAATTAGTTCCTAAACATGTCAAAGTGTTTGAAATTACAGCAGATAAGATCAGTGCATTGGATTTCCCGCATGACAGACGGGTTATGATCCTTAGAATGCGAAGTGTACCTGCAATGGATATCACAGCATTAAACAGCCTAAAAAAACTGGAGGCAGTCTGCAAAGAACGCCATATTACCTTGATCCTCTCTCATGTCAATGAACAGCCATTGGCAGTAATGAGAAAATCTGGTTTTGTGGATCAGATAGGAGAGGAAAATATCTGCGCTAATATTGATGAAGCATTAAAACGTTCTATGACACTGTAAAATAAAGATTTTTAAATATAAATAAACAATTCATTTTACAGTAAATAGTAGTATAATGGAAAAATAGAAGATATAGAAAAACAACAGATCAGGATGAGGTATCCTGAATGTGTCAAACACATAAGTATAAAGAAAAATAATAAGGGGAAAAGGGAGAGAATACTCTATGGCAGGATTGATCTACAACAAACAGGAAATAGAAGATGCGATTGACCGTATTGTAAAAAGAACCATGAGGATGGATATGACATGGGATTGGCCCTGTGGGGTTGCTTATTATGGGATCTGTGAGGCATACCGTGTGACAGGAAAAAAAGAGTATTTGGAGCTTTTAAAGGACAGGGTAGACGAATATATGGAATTGGGACTTCCGGCAGTCTGGACGGTCAATGCCTGTGCTATGGGACATTGCATGATTACACTGTATGAGGAAACAGGAGAAAAGCGTTACTGGGACGTGGTGATGAGTAAAGTGCAGTATCTGAGAGAGCAGGCGCTTCGTTTTGGGGATCATGTTTTACAGCATACTGTTTCCGCAAAAAACGATTTTCCGGAGCAGTGTTGGGCAGATACTTTGTTTATGGCAGCATTTTTCCTGCTTAGAGTAGGGGTGAAGGAGAAAGATGAGGAGATCATAGAGGATGCTTTAAATCAGTATTATTGGCATATCAAATATCTCCAAAATCAGGAGACAGGACTTTGGTATCATGGATATAACAACATTGCAGGTGATCATATGTCAGGATTCTACTGGGGTCGTGCCAATGCATGGGCAGCTTATACCATGTCTCAGGTAGGAAAGTATTTGCCGGAATGTTATCTTTATCCCAAATATTTGGATGTGGTCGGTTCTATCAATGAGCAGCTTTCTGCATTAAAACTTCTTCAGACAGAGAATGGGTTATGGCGTACTATTTTGGACGATTCGGATTCTTATGAGGAGATATCTGCTTCATGCGGGATTGCAGCAGCCATGATAGCAAAAGGAAATCCTTTGCATTTTAAGTATATCAATAAAGCGATCATGGGAGTATTAAAAGAAATCAGCAATGATGGAAGAGTACTTCATGTATCAGGGGGAACTGCTGTAATGAAAGACCGAGAAGGATACAGAAATATTTCAAGAGATTGGATCCAAGGATGGGGACAGGGACTGGCGCTTGCATTTTTCGCAGGAGTTTGGGAAAGTGAAGAGATAAGAGCAGATGGTGCTCTGTAAAATGAATGATTTTTAGGAGATTGCTGATTTCCAGATATCGCACTGGAAATCGGCAGTTTTTTTGTTGAGATAGATTTTTTAAGGAAAATACAGTATAGTATAGATGGCAGAACAGGTAATAAGCATACAAAGAAAAGGAATGGTGTTATGAAAAGAGGAGAGTTTTCTAAAGTCCGGCAGATCGCACAGGTCTTTATGGTTACAGCAGCATTACTTCTGATAGGTGCAGGGATTTTTTTGGGAGAGCATACTGTGGTTTTAACAAAGGCAACAAATATTTGTATGGAGTGTATTGGAATTGGGTAAAGAAAATAAAAATGATGAAAAAAACAGAAAGAATGAGAATGATGAAAAAATAATGAAAAGTAAAAGAGAAAAAATAAGTACAACAAAACAGAAAAAACGATCTGTCAAACAGTCGGGAAATATCCGTCATTGGTTTCAGGCAGCATGGTGTGCTTTGACAAATGGGTATGTGATGGGCTATGTGGAAGGAAAAATTTACAGGGGAAAGAGTAAGTTACTGTGTGTTCCTGGTTTAAACTGTTATTCCTGTCCGGGAGCTTTAGGGAGCTGTCCGATTGGGTCTCTTCAGGCAGTGTTATCCAGTCCAAAGTTTACTGTTTCCTGTTATGTATTTGGTTTCTTAATCTTATTTGGCTCTTTGTTTGGAAGATTGGTTTGTGGATGGCTTTGCCCATTTGGATTAGTGCAGGATTTGATCTATAAGATTCCTTTTCCAGTAAAAAAGAAAAATATGCCAGGACATAAGTATCTAAGATACCTGAAATGGGGAATCCTTGTAGTGTTTGTATGTCTTCTTCCAGCAGTTGTGACTGGAATTGCTGGAGTTGGAGATCCTTGGTTTTGTAAGTACATCTGTCCGAGTGGAACTTTATTTGGGGCATTGCCTTTAATAACAGTAAATGAAGGTTTGAGAGCAGCTGTGGGAAAATTGTTTCAATGGAAAGTATTGATCCTTGCAGCAGTTCTTTTGTGGTCGGTGGTGTATTATCGTCCGTTTTGTAAATATCTGTGTCCATTAGGGGCATGGTATGGAAGTTTTCACCCATTGTCTCTGTACCGTTTTCATATTGACAAAGACGCATGTATTTCCTGTGGTGCGTGCCAAAAAGCCTGCAAAATGGATATCCCTGTCTGGAAGCAGCCAAACAGTCCGGAATGTATCCGCTGTCAGGATTGCCGTCATGCTTGTCCGACAGGAGCAATAAAGACCCGATTATTCAAATAGAAAATTTCTATGATGCGTAGAAATAAGTCGCTTGTACCGTTATTGAAAGTATATGACCATT
>CAJMNU010000164.1 GCA_905214855.1 uncultured bacterium
ATGGTATAATCATGTCCGCCCTCATTCATACAATGATTGGAAAACACCATTTGAAGCCAGATATGCTGGATGAATTTTTCGAACAAAGTGTTACAAAAATGCTTGACCACTACAACCAACGGAAGTATGAACCGTGACCCTGAGACCAAGGAGCTTCAAGGAGCGATCGTTGGTTATGGTGTCTCTAACATGGCGATCGCATGTATTGGATGTCTTCCGACAGCTACATACAGCCAGAACGTTGGTATCGTAACGACAACAAAAGTAATAAACCGCATGGTTTTAGGACTCGCAGCGCTGATCATACTGGCAGCCGGACTGTTCCCTAAGTTTTCCGCACTGCTGACCACCATTCCTCAGTGCGTTCTTGGAGGCGCTACCGTATCTGTATTTGCATCTATCGCTATGACTGGTATGAAATTGGTTATCACAGAACACATGACATTTAGAAATACTTCCATCGTAGGTCTTGCAGCAGCACTTGGTATGGGTATTTCTCAGGCAAGTGCATCTCTTGCTACTTTCCCTGCATGGGTTATGACCATCTTCGGGAAATCCCCTGTTGTGATCGCAACCATCGTTGCCATTCTTTTGAATATTGTTCTTCCAAAAGAAGAGACCACTACATCACCTAAATAGTTGGTATCTTGGCAAATGCATTTATTTTCTGACTATAGTTCTTTTCAGTCCAGATGCAAAAATCGTAAGATTTTCTGCTTTGAACTTTAAGAGAAAAGCAACACATCCTCTTTTTGCTTTGCGTTATACTAGACATAGGAATACAGGATATTTTTTCCTGTTTTGTCTTAGATCATTGCTAAGCAGAAAGGGGATTTTTAATTATGAAAAAACAACTTACTATTGCAATTTTAGCTGCTTCTTTTGGCATTCTCACCGCATGTGGCACAGCTTCCGCAAGTTCTGCTTCCCTGCCTTCCAGTATCCAGATCGAAGATACGAGCAGTCAGGTCATCACTGTCACCAGTTCTGAGACGGTGCAGATCACTCCAGATATTGCCCAGCTTGTATTTGCCATCCATTCACAGGAAAAAACTGCAAAAGACTGCCAGCATCAAAATATGGTTTCTCTCAATCAGGTACTGGAGTATCTGAAAACCCAAGGGATCGCTGATACATCGGTCAAAACATCCAACTATAGCCTCAATCCCATTTATGACTGGAAAAATGGACAGACACTCACCGGTTATGAGATGACCACCAACATTACCATCTCTGATGTTCCCCTCGAAAATGCCGGTGCACTTATCACTTCGGTTATCGAAAACGGAGCAAATGACGTGGAATCTGTCACCTACCTCTCCAGCAAGTATGATGACTGCTATCAAGAGGCTCTCCAGACAGCGATCGCCAGCGCCAAGACCAAAGCAGAAGCCCTAGCATCCGCAGGAGGACGTTCCCTCGGGGCAATGGTACGTGTAGAAGAATACACTCCGAATACATCTACACGCTACACCAAAAATCTTTCTTCCAACTCTGCTATGGAGGAGAAAGCAACAGCGGATGTGGCAATGGATGTCATGCCAGGACAGCTCGATGTAAAAGCCACCGTCACAGTGGATTTTGCAATCCAGTAGCTGTTTGTTATTCTTTTTCACTTCTTTTCATTATTTTATGGTTATATGATATAGGGAAAACTGTCCGATATACCTGACCCATTTCTGACTAAATATATCCTGACAGTTTTCCCCATATCTTTTCCCTCACATCATTTCTTTTACAGTTTTTCAGTGATCTCTTTTGAAAGCCGCACTCTTTCTCCCACAATCTTCTCCATCGCATTCAAAATATTCTCATACCCTGTACATCTGCAAAGATGACCTGAGATCAATTTTTTCAACTCTTCCCGATTATACCGTTTGCCTGTTCCGACGATCTCTACTGCTGTCATGATCAATCCAGGAGTACAAAAACCACATTGAACAGCTGCCTCATCAATGAACGCCTGCTGGATCGGGTCTAACTCACCATTTTTCCCTTTCAATCCCTCCACAGTCAGGATATGTTTCCCCTCCGCCCAGACAGTCAGGTAAATACAGGAATCCACAGCCTCGCCATCTACCAGTACAGTACACGCACCACACTCTCCTACCTCGCATCCTCTTTTCACACTGGTCAGATGCAGTCTATTACGCAGTGTATCCAGCAAAGCCTCCCTCTCATCCACTGCAACTTCTCTCTCTTCTCCATTCACGATCATATGGATCACATTAAGCATCAATTTCCCCTCCATTCTGCCAGTTTTCCCAATATTTTAATCCTTTCACATCTGCACCTGCACGCTCTAACGCTTTTGCAAGTCCTCTCTTTGCCATTTCCTGTATCAACAAAAGCCTGAACTCCTTGGAAGCTCTCCAGCTGGAACGGGGATTTACTTCACCCTGTACACCTTCTGCAACAAAACAAAGCAGATCATTTCCAATCTCCATTCCCTTTGCCCCTTCTTCTGTCTTATAACAGCGGATCGGAGTAGGCGCTGCAACTCCAAATGCGATCCTCAGATCTTCTATCCTTTTTTTATCTTCTGTCACCTTCACAAGAACCGCACAGCCCAATGTGGCGATCTCCATCGCCTTTCTCTTGCCATATTTCACATAACATCCAAAATATCCCTCATAATCTTCTCTTGCAATCCGAATACCTGTCAGGACTTCCTCATGACTGCGGACTGTGCGCCCCGGACCTGTATAGAACTCAGAGATCGGAACATGCCTGATTCCAGATGGACCTGTCAGCTCCAAGCTGGCATTCAACACAAACTGTGTGGATGCACTGTCTGCACTCGTTACACCATTGCAGACATTTCCCCCGATCGTTCCCATATTTCTGATCTGAGGACCACCTACCGTATCCACTGCTTCTGCCAAAATCGGAATTTTATCCAAAATGACCGGATCATTTGCGATACGGGAAAATGAAGAAGCCGGACCGATCCAGATCGTTTGATCTTCTTCCACCTGTATCCCTTTCAGCTCCTTGATATTATGAAGACTGACCAGAGAAGCTCCTGCCAGTTTTCCCTCACGGATCTGAATTAAAACATCCGTACCTCCTGATATGAGAACTGCATTTGGATTCTTTTTTAAGGCTTCCACAGCATCGCCAACATCCTTTGCCTGATATAATGTTTCAATATCGTACATGTTTGCCTTCCTTTCTCAAAACTTTCTCACCCGACCATCTTACTTTAAATAAGATGTGCCTTTTTAAATGCCTCTGTCAGCTTCTGCGGATCCATTGGCAAGGAATCCACTGCTACTCCAGTCGCATGAAGAACTGCATTGCGCAGCGCAGGAGCAACTGGGATCGCCGGTGGTTCTCCAAGTGCCTTATTTCCATAAGGACCTGTCGGATCTTCTACTTCCACAAACTCTACATCCAAGTTTGGCGTATCCATCGCTGTTGGCATCTTATAGTCTAACAGATTTCCGTTCAAAGGCTTTCCGTTTTTATCATACATCAGACATTCTCCAAGTCCATATCCAAGACCCATACTCATACCGCCATGTACCTGTGCTTCTGCCAGTTTTGGATTGATCAAAACACCACTGTCATGCACATTTAAAATCTTCAGCACCTTCACCTGCCCATATGCAAGATCTACTTCTACCTCAGCAAAACATGCACCGCTGGCAAATGTATTATTTTTACAGTGGAACGTAGATTCTGCTGTAAGGTGTACAGAATGAGAAAGACTATAAAACGCTTC
>CAJMNU010000165.1 GCA_905214855.1 uncultured bacterium
AACATGTGCAAAATGATACTTGCAAAACTGTTCAAAATGCACAAGAGGCAGCCAGATTTTTGGAAGAAACAACAGGAAATATTTTTTTGACGACAGGAAGTAAAGAGTTAAGTGTTTTTTCAAAGATGAAGGAATTTAAGGAGCGGGTGTATGCACGGGTTCTTCCTGTGAGATCTTCTTTGGAGGCATGTCTTGACGTTGGACTGTCAGGAAACCATATTATATGTATGCAAGGACCATTTTCTAAAGCATTGAATCTGGAAATGTTTCGCAGTGTGCAGGCACAATGGATCGTGACAAAAGAGAGCGGGCATGTTGGCGGTTTTGAGGATAAAATAGAGGCAGCAAGAGAATTAGGGATTTCAGCCTTGATCATCGCTCGACCAAAAGAGAGTGGGATTTCTCTGGAAGAATGTGCAGATCTTTTAAGGCAGAGAGGACAGACAGAAAGTAGAAAAAATCAGATATGCAGGACAGAAGAGAGTAGAATACAGGAAGATGGCACAACATACTGTAAACTTTTTTTGATCGGGGCTGGAATGGGAGACGATCTTACTAAGACAAGAAAAGGGGAACAATGTATTGAAAAGAGTCAGGTGGTATTTGGCTCAGGACGTGTTTTGGAAGCATGGAAAAAAGAAATTGGTCAAAAACAGGTGATATGCAGTTATCATGCAAAGACGATCTTAACATGGCTGGAAGAACATTCCGATGTTCACTGTGCGGCGGTATTGTATTCTGGTGACAGCGGTTTTTATAGTGGAGCAGCTTCTCTGATAGAGTATGAGAAAAAAAATAAGGAAACAGATGTATTGAGACGAAAATATCAATTAGAATGTTGTCCGGGGATCTCCTCTTTGTCATATTTATGTGCGAAATGTCAGGTTTCATGGGAAGATGCAAACATATCAAGTTTTCACGGAAGAGAGTGTGATCTGGAGAAGATAGTAGAAACTCATAAAAAAGTATTTTTACTGTTAGATAAACAGCATACACCAGATCTTATATGTCGCCGTCTTGTAAACATTGGGATGGGTAACTGGATGGTCTGTATTGGAGAGAGGCTTTCCTATCCGCAAGAGCGGGTTATATCCGGAATGGCAAAAGAAATGACAGAAAAAACATTTGACCCACTGTCTGTTATGTTGATTTGGAAAGAAACACCAGAAAAAACAGAAGGACAAGATATATCATGTAAAAAGATACGAACAGATGAGGAGAAAAACGATGAGGGATGAGTGGCTGATCCGAGGAAATGTACCAATGACCAAAAGCGAGGTGCGTGCTGTTTCTTTGTCTAAGCTGGAAATGGAGATGTATCAAAGAACTGGGAGAGACGTAGTTTTATATGATATTGGTGCGGGGACGGGTTCTGTGGCAGTAGAGGCAGCATTACAGGAACATTGCAGAAAAGTTTATGCGATAGAAAGAAACCATGAGGCGGTCGATCTGATTGATCAAAATAGGAAGAAATTTGGAGTTTCTCATAAAATAGAGATTGTAGAGGGGGAAGCGCCAGAAGTTTTTCTTCCATTGGAGATGCCAACTCATGCATTTATAGGAGGAAGCGGTGGGAATCTGAGGGAAGTTCTAAGGAGCTTAGAAGAAAAAAATCCAGAGATTCGGGTGGTGATCAATGCTGTGACATTAGAGACGATTTCAGAAGTGAGTTATTATTTGTCAGAGACAGGCAGAGAGGCAGAGATTTCCCTTTTGTCAACAGCGAATACCCGTCAGATTGGGAAATATCATTTGATGCAGGGGCAGAATCCGGTTTATATTTTTGCATTTGGAGGGGGACAGCATGAGTTTGAGAAAGAATAGTCGGATTTTAATTGCAGCTCCTAAGAGTGGTTCAGGAAAAACACTGATAACTTGTGGGCTTTTGCGTGCTTTTTTAAAAAGAAATATTTTGTGTGCTTCCTTTAAATGTGGACCAGATTACATTGATCCTATGTTTCACAGGACAGTTCTGGGGATTGAGGGGAGCAATCTGGACACATTTTTGGATGGAGAAGAGGGAGTGAAACAGACACTGGCAAAGGCAGAAGGAAAACTGGCTGTCGTAGAAGGCGTGATGGGATTTTATGATGGGATCGCCGCCAGTGAAGTGAAAGCAAGTACATATGATGTTGCAAGAGTGACAGATACACCGGTTATTCTTGTTTTAGATGCAAAAGGATGCAGCAGGTCTGCAGCAGCGATGCTTGAGGGTTTTTTGGAGTATCAAAAAGACAGTCATATTTGTGGTGTGATCTGCAATCGGATGCACGAGGCAACCTATAAGCGCTTGATCCCACTATTTGAAGAATTGGGAGTAGTTCCTTTGGGGTATATAAGAGAGCTTCCTGCCAGCCGTCATCTGGGACTTGTGAGACCCTATGAGATTGATGGAATCCATCAGATACTGGATGATCTGGCAGAAGAATTAGAACGAACACTGGATATTGAAAAGATTTTGCAATTAGCTGAAACTGCTTCGGATTTGGAGCTTAAAAAAGAGGCTTTCTATAATCGCAAGTATCATACAGAAAAGAAGAAAGAACCCATAAAGATTGCAGTAGCAAGGGATGAGGCATTTTGTTTTTATTATCCTGAAAACCTAGAATGTCTTAAAAATGCTGGGCTAGAATTAGTTCCTTTTAGCCCTCTTAGAGATTCTTCTCTTCCAAAAGGGGTGTCTGGGATGCTTTTAGGAGGCGGATATCCAGAGCTATACGCACAGACACTTTCACAAAATATCCAAATGAGAAGGCAGATCCAGTCCTGTCTAAAAGGGGGGATGCCATGTCTTGCAGAATGTGGTGGATTTTTATATTTGCATGAAACTTTGGAAGATGCACAGGGAAGAGTATGGCCTATGGCAGGCATATTTCCTGAAAAAGCACAAAAAAAATCACGTTTAGGACGCTTTGGATATGTGACAATAGAAATGATGTGCAATGGTTTTCTGAAACAAGGAAGTACGATCCGCGCTCATGAATTTCATTACTGGGAGAGTACAGATTCTGGGAAAGATGCACGGGCAGAAAAGCCATCCTCAGATCGGGGATGGGATTGTATGCATCAGACAGATTCTATACTGGCAGGCTTTCCTCATTTATATTATCCGTCAAATCCAGAGCTGACAGAAAATTTTGCAAAAGCATGTGAACAGTATCAGATATCCTCAAAGAAGTTTATATGTGATAGGGATGAAGGAATAGATAACAAGATGGCATCTTCAAAAGATTCTTTGAGTGATTACATAAAGGAGATCAAACCAAGAGATGAGAGGATGGAATATTTTGCAAAAAAAAGATGGGACAGTATTGCAAAACCACTTCGAAGTCTGGGGGTTTTAGAAGATGCAATAGTACAGATTGCAGGAATGACACGAAGCACAGCCATTTCTTTAGAACGGTGTGCTTTACTTATTTGCTGTGCAGATAATGGTGTCGTAGAAGAAGGGGTGACACAGACTGGTCAGGAAGTAACTGCGATCGTGACAGAAAATTTGACAAAAGGCAATAGCTGTGCTTGCCTGATGGCAGAACATTGTGGGATCGATGTAGTTCCTGTGGATCTGGGAGTGGCAGGCAAACTAGAGAAACTGGGGAAAAAACATCCTCTGGTTTCTATGAAAGTGATGTCAGGAACAAAAAATATAGCAAAAGAGCCAGCGATGAGCCGAAAAGAGGCAGAACAGGCGATTTTATATGGCATAGAATTGGTAAAAAGAGAAAAA
>CAJMNU010000166.1 GCA_905214855.1 uncultured bacterium
GCAGGATATTTTGATGCATTTATGTATGGACTTTTGACAGAAGTGGGCGGAGCAGATTTCTTTAATCAGGCAATGACTTATACAGATGGCATCTGGGAGACAGAAGAAGCAAGAACCGCATTTGATATTGTAGGTAAACTGGCTACTTATATGGAACCAACTACAATCGGAAACGCTAATGGTGAGAACTTCAAGAAGAACCAGCAGCTTATCTTGGATAATAAGGCGCTTTTCATGCCAAACGGAAACTGGATCATCGGAGAGATGGCAGACGCTCCAAGAGCAGAAGGATTTGAATGGGGCTTTACAGCACTTCCAGCGATCAAAGAAGGCGGAGACAGATATTCCTTCACATTCTTTGAGCAGATGTGGATTCCAAAGGAAGCTGAGAACCCAGATTTGGCAAAACAGTTTATGGCATATATGTATTCCGATGAGGCTGCAAAGATTTTTGCAAGCCATGGTGCAGTACAGCCGATCGAAGGTGTAAGTGAGTATATTACAGATGAGACCAGCAAACTGATCTATTCTATCTATGATACTGGTGCAAAGGCAGCAATGGGCGGTTTTGCAGCAACAGAGGCTGTTGAGGGTGTCAACATGAAAGAAACTCTTTGCTTTACAATCGACAGTATTGTGACAGGAGATAAGACAGTAGATGATTGGCAGAAAGCAGTTGAGGAAGTAAGCGATCAGCTTAGACCAGCACTCAAGTAAATAATTCAGTAACAGTAACCGGGGGATGTCGTGGATTTTTGAAATGAGATCCCCCTCCTTATGTAAAAGGCAAGGAGAAAGAAGGAAACGATATGGGAAATCATGTAAGAAGAAATCTGTTTATTTTTACCTGTGTAGCACCGGCTAGCATTCTTCTGTTCATCTTTATGATTATGCCTACCTGGAATGTATTTCAGATGTCTTTGTATAAATGGGGCGGATTTTCCGCAGATAAGACATTTGTAGGTTTTTCCAACTTTTTGAAGTTGGCAAAAGATATGAAGTTTATTCGTTCCATGCAGAATTCTATTTTGATCATTGTTGTAGTCACTGTAGTGACAATGGCGCTTTCCATTTTGTTTGCTGCGATCTTGACACGCTGTAAGATCAAAGGCAGCAATATATTCCGAGTTATTTTCTATATTCCGAATATTTTATCCATCGTTGTTATTTCTGCAATCTTTTCAGCAGTTTATGATCAAAGAGATGGTCTTTTGAACACATTTATCTATCTGTTCCGCCCAGTAAAGGAGAATGGAGAGGGATTGATCGCTTGGTTGGGAAATCAGCGTCTGGTTGTCTGGGCTATCGTGATCGCACTTGTATGGCAGGCGATCGGATACTATATGGTTATGTATATGGCAAGTATGGCAAGCGTGCCAGAAAGTATTTATGAATCCGCTTCCTTAGAGGGGGCTGGACCAATCACACAATTTTTTACGATGACATTACCGCTGATCTGGACGAATATCCGTACAACATTGACATTTTTCATCATCAGTACGATCAACTTGAGCTTTATGCTTGTAAAAGCAATGACAGGCGGTGGTCCGGATGGTGCATCTGAAGTATTTTTGAGCTATATGTATGATCAGGCATATACAAATTCCTCTTATGGATATGGTATGGCAATTGGTGTTGTGATCTTTATCTTCTCATTTGCATTGTCTGGCATTGTAAATATGGTTACAAAACGAGAACCACTTGAATTTTAAGGGAGGGAGCAGAGATGAAAGAACATAGCAAAGTAACATCCTGGATGGGAAAAATCTTCACATATTTCATACTGCTTCTTCTGGCAGTCAGTATCGTAGTTCCGGTTGCATGGGTGTTTATGGCATCTGTGAAAGAGAATTCTGAATTTTATGGGCAGAGCCCTTGGGCATTGCCGCATGGATTTTATTTCCAGAACTTTATTGATGCATTTGAAAAGGCAAACATGGGAGCATATATGCTCAATTCTGTGTTTGTTACCGCATTAGGTTTGGTCTTTTTGCTTGTGATCGCATTGCCGGCAGCTTATGTCCTTGCAAGATATAAGTTTAGAGGAAGCAAATTGTTAAACATCATCTTTATGGCAGGATTATTTGTCAATGTAAACTATATTGTAGTACCGATTTTCTTGATGTTTGTAGACGCAGATGCATTTTTAAAGTCTGTCGGACTTGGACGTTTCTTTTTGAATAATCGTGTGATCCTAGCTTTGGTATATGCATCAACCAGTCTTCCATTTACAGTATATCTTTTGTCAGGTTTCTTTTCTACGATCCCAAAAGATTATGAGGAGGCAGCATTTGTAGATGGAAGCGGTTATTTTAATACCATGATAAAAATTATGATGCCAATGGCAAAGCCAAGCATCATTACGATCATATTGTTTAACTTCCTGGGATTCTGGAATGAATATATCATTTCCATGACTCTTATGACAAAAGATAAGTTTAAGACATTGCCGGTAGGGCTTATGAATCTGATGAGTGCACAGAAAGCAGCAGCAAATTATGGACAGATGTATGCAGGATTGGTTATGGTCATGCTTCCAACACTGATTTTGTATATGCTGGTGCAGAAAAAACTAACACAGGGTATGAGTCTTGGTGGTCTGAAAGGATAAGGAGGTTTTGGATATGGAGAAAAAATGGGTAAAAGGTCTCCTGTATACAGTATTGTTTGTGATCTTCATGGTGATGGTCATTGGAGGACAGAAACATATTGGTTATGCCGGACTTTGCGTTCAGATGATCGGGCTTTTGGTTTTGCTTTATTTATATAATAAAAAATACACATGAGATACTTGACATTTCATTTCTTTTATGAGCTGAAATGAGGTATAGAAGGGCATGTTGGCTGGTTACAGGTGACTGCCCGTTACTTATGAGAATGAATAATAAGGGAGGATGAAATCAAATATGAATGGAAAAGGAAGACTGACATTGCCAACAGATGTGGATATGGTCAATGAAACGTTGGAATTGAAGGAGCGTTTGGGAGCAGATGCCCTGCGTGACTGTGATGGCACGAATATGCCGACAGAGCTTCTCTCCACAGGGGCAAAGGTGTATGCTACCTATTACACAACTAGAAAAGATAATGAATGGGCTATGCAGAATCCAGATGAGGTGCAGCAGGAGTACCTGATCAGTGACAGGATCACAGCAAGAGGTACAACACTTCGTATTAAACCAATGCATGGTTTTCATACAGAGCAGTTAAAGATCAATACTTTGGATGATCCTAAGCGCTGGTGGGAGGTTGTAGACCGTACAACCGGAGAGGTTGTTCCAACAGACAAATGGTTTTTTGATGAGAAAACCGAAGAAGTTGAAATCCAGACAGTGCCATACCATCAGTATACGGTAAGTTTCCTTGCATTTTTGATCTGGGATCCGGTTCATATGTATAACTTTATCACAAATGATTGGAAGGACGCACCACATCAGATTACATTTGATGTGCGTCAGCCAAAAACTCAGGTATATGTAAAGAATAAATTGAAACGTTGGTGTGAGGAGAATCCGGATGTCAATGTGGTTCGTTTTACTACATTTTTCCATCAGTTTACTCTGACATTTGATGATCAGAAAAGAGAAAAATATGTAGAGTGGTTTGGCTATAGTGCAAGTGTGAGCCCATATATTCTGGAACAGTTTGAGAAATGGGCAGGTTATAAATTCCGCCCAGAATTTATTGTAGATCAGGGATATCACAATT
>CAJMNU010000167.1 GCA_905214855.1 uncultured bacterium
AGCAGCCTCAAACTCCTCCCATGTCCAGCGGTCTTCCTCTGTTGTTGGGTAAGCTACGCCAGCATTGTCAAATGCTGTCTTATTGATGATCATACCAACTGCTGTATTATTGACACTGGTTGCCATGAACTTTCCATTTCTTGTACCATCTCTCAGGAAATCTTCCTGTTTCAGATTGCTATCATCCAATGGCAATACATAATCCACATAATTATCAAAGTTGGATAATTTTACGATTGCAGGAAGCTCATTTACTGCTGCACGGTTCTGGATCTGTGTCTGCATATCTGCATATGCGATCTCATTCAGTTTTGCCTGAATTCCTTTGTCTTTAAATTCCTCATTGAACTTTTTAACAACGGTTGCCATTGCACCGCCTTCCAGAGTATCATCTGCGATCAGGATCTCTAACTCTACTGGTCCTTTCTTTCCACCGCCTGCTGAATTACATCCACTCAGGATCGTACTCGCTGCCAATACTGCACATGCAGTTGCCGCTAACCATCTTTTTTTCATAATTCGTTTCCTCCTTTTGATCTCTTTGATATGTTTATGTTCTTTCCCTTATACTGTCTGTCTCTTCAGACAGATCTGTTTCTTTATGATTTCTAATTGTTTCTGAGCCATTCTAAGCTAAGCATTTCCAGTGTTTTTAAATTTCTACTCTTTCTGATCTTTGTGCTGAAACTTTTTCCAACAATGCCTATGTATCTATTTACTATACTAATTATTATACTAATTGTTATACTAACCTTTTACACCAGAAGACATATTTGAGTTCATGATCTGTTTGTTAAAGATAATAAATACGATCAATACTGGGATCATAGTCAATACAGACGCTGATAACAATACTGTCCAATTCACTGCCTCTGCACCAGATAATGTTCTTAATGCCAACTGCAATGTGTATTTTTCAGGGGTACGCAAAGCCAACAATGGCCAAATATAGTCATTCCATCTCCAACGGAAGCTGAAGATTGCCAAAATTGCGATCTGTGATTTACAAACTGGCATCATGATCCTTGTGAATATTGTACCTTCATTAGCACCATCGATTCTGGCAGACTCGATCAGTTCGTTCGGAACAGTGATAAAAAACTGTCTCATCAGGAACACGCCTGTCATTGTACCTACAGTTGGGATAATACATCCCCATAAAGAATCGTATAATCCCAAACTATACAGAATGGTAAAACTTGGTCTCATAATAACCTCTGTTGGCAGCATGGTTGTCGCCAGCAGACAGAAAAACAAAACATTCAGCCATTTGTATTGATATTTTGCAAGCGCATAACCACACATACAGCTCATAATGATTGTAATAACAGATGCTGCAAAAGTGATAAATGCTGTATTTGCTGTATAGCGGATAAAATCAAACTGGAAAAATGCTTCCTTGTAGTTGTTCAGTGTCGGAATCTCCGGCCAGAACGTCAACGGATAACGGAACAATTCATTTCCGCCCTTAAAGGAACTGATAAGCAGCCAGAGTACTGGGAAAATCCAAAGAACTGCTATGCCGAATGCTGCAATATACTTCAAACATGTTCTTACTTGTTTCATTTTTCCCCCTCCTCTCAGTCTTTCTCCTGTGTTAATTTTGTCTGCACCAGAGACATCACTAACAACATGACAAACAATACCATAGATGCTGCACTAGAGTAACCAACTTTCAATTTCTGGAAACCAGTCAGATAAATATACTGGATCATATATGTTGTGGCTGTACCAGGACCACCATTGGTCAATGTCTGTACCATAGCAAACTCTTTGAATGCACCAATGATAGCAAGAGTCAGTACCATGTAGGAAACTGGTTTCAAATGTGGCAATGTGATCGCTTTGAAGATCTGCCAGCCATTTGCACCATCAATGCGTGCCGCTTCTTTCAATTCTTCAGGTATTTGTTTAATAGCACCAATGAAGATCAACATATTAGTACCACAGCCTGCCCTTGCACCAGCAACAATTGTTGTGATAAACGCTGCGGTAGGATTTGTTGCCCATCCGATTTTTGGAAGACCTACCAGTTCCAAAAGATAATTGATCAAACCAAAGCTCTCTCCAAAAATCCATTTCCATGTAAGACCTACCATGATAGTTGAGAGTAATGTCGGCCAATAGATCAGGATTCTTAAAATCGTGCTTCCCTTCATCTTATCAGAAGCAAGAAGAAGTCCCATACCCAACGATACTACATATCCAACTGGAACTGATACGATTGCATACTTTGCAGTATTCCAGAGAACAGAATAAAATTCTTTATCCTTGAACAGCGTAATATAGTTGGATAATCCTACAAAATCCATTTTTTTCAGACCATTATAGTTTGTAAAAGAATACCATATACCTACAATCGCCGGAGCCACGAAAAACACCAAAAAGAATACAATATTTGGCAGACAGAAAAGAAGTGCCCATTTCTGTCGGCTATCCCTCTTTTTCGGGCTTACCACTGCTGCTTTGCCTGCTTTTGCCACACTATTTTCCTCCCATCCTATTGAACCATAAAAAGACTTGCATTCTTTGTCTTTTGGGAAACTCTTTTTTTGATAAATCACACAATTTTTATCTGTATTCTTTGATAATATTGTGCATTTTTATTCTATTTTTTTCCCTTAGCTCTTGTATTTATGTGTATTATACTATCTATATTAGATTTTATCTACGCATTTTTTGCGTTTTTTGTGCATATTTCTTGCAATATTTGCATTGTTATTGATTATTTTATGATTATATATTGGGCTGTTTTAGGGATATATCAAAAAAAGCGACATGATATGGAAAAATATTGATTATCTTCTCCATATTGCCGCTTTCTATTTACTCAAATCATTTTAATTTTTTATATGATATTTGTATATGACCTTGTATCTCACTCTCACTACTCCTTAAGAGATTTATATTAGTATTTTTTCTTTTACTGGAATACAACTGGTTCTTCCATAAATTCCATCTTTAAAACAATATATGGCATAGATTTTTCCATACTCTTTGCTTCATCTGCAGATGGACCGATCAATTCTGTATCCACATAGATCGCATTTTCACCAAGGTAACACTCTTTTACCTGAATACTATATCCTCCCGTTTCCTGTTCTCCATAACCTACTACAATATAAAGGGATGTTTCATCGTTATATGTCATCTTAAATGGCTGTTTTTCTTTTTCGGTGATTAATTTTGCCAACTCCTCTGGAATATCTGCACGTTCTATTACATGAAATTCCAGATCTTTTACCTTATCCCCTCCATCCTGTTTTGACTTACTGCATCCAGCAAGAACAATCCCTGTCAACAGACATGTAAGAAGCATACAGATTCCAAATAACATGATATCTGCCTTCCCATTTTTCCATTTCCATCTTCTCTGCATAAAAACTCCTTAATAGATCATCACTATCATTCTATTAAAGAATCTTCCACATATTCCTATCTATGTAAAGAATGTTCCACATATTTCTAATATTTCTATTCCCTACTGCATATTTGCAGGCGATGCTCATACTTTTCTTTTGTGGCAAGACCTCCCCTAATATGCCGTTCTGCTTTATTGATATCTAACACAATTCTGGCCTGTGCTGCCAGAGATGGATTTAAATTTATTAACCTATCAGTTACGTCTTTATGTTTGGTCGTTACTATTTAGAGCTGTTTTATTTTCACATTCGTCTTCCACTAAAATGCTTTCAT
>CAJMNU010000168.1 GCA_905214855.1 uncultured bacterium
AGAGATCATGCCAGTATTCCTGATTACAGGCTTTTTAGAGAGCGGTAAGACACAATTCCTGAAATTTACTATGGATCAGGAATATTTCCAGACAGACGAAAATACACTATTGATCGTATGTGAAGAGGGAGAGGAAGAGTATGATGAGGCTTTTTTAAAGGAACATCATACCACTATGATCACTGTGGAAGATCAGGATGATCTTACTGCAGAAAAATTGAGAGACTGGGAATTGATGTACAATCCTTCCAGAGTGCTTCTGGAATGGAATGGAATGTGGGATCTTGCTGGTTTAGAACTTCCTAATGACTGGGAGATCTACCAGCAGATCACACTGATTGACGGATCCACATTTGCTTCATATTATGCCAATATGCGCCCACTTCTTTCTATTTTGGTAAAAGATACAGAATTGATCATCTGTAATCGCTGTGACAGAGAGAGCGGAGAGCTTGGAAATTATAAAAGACAGCTTCGGGCACTAGCTCCTAATGCAGAGATCATTTTTGAGGACGAACAGGGAGAAATCCGTGAAACAATAGAGGAAGATCTGCCATACGATTTAACAAAAGATGTCATAAAAATCACACCAGAAGCATATGGCATCTGGTATATGGATATGATGGATGCGCCTGACCGTTATAGGGGAAAAGTGTTTGAATTTACGGGAATGGTCTTAAAGAGCAGAAAATTCCCATCAGACTGCTTTGTTCCAGGGCGTATGGCAATGGCTTGCTGTGAAGCAGACATGACATTCCTAGGTTATGTGTGCAAGTCTCCGGCAGCAAAGAATTTAAAGACGAAGGATTGGGTAAAGGTTCGTGCCCGTGTAGAATATGAATATCAGAAAGATTATCATGGCGAAGGACCTGTTCTTTACGCAGAGGATGTTTCTCTGACAGCCCCGATCAAAGAACCAGTAACATTTTAAAAAAGCAGACAGGTATCTCTGTTTTACTGGATTGTTTCCCAGACCATCTGAAAATAGACAGGAAATTCAGGTGCATTGCGTCGTTTGAGAGGTGTATCATAGGCACTTGAAAAATGAATAGGGAGTATTTTTTTGATATGTCCTGGTCGTTGACTAAGGACGATCACTTTGTCAGCGATACTGACGGCTTCTGCAAGATCATGTGTGATCAGCAGAGCCGTCTTTTTTTGTTCTCGTATGATGGAACTGATATCATCACAAACTTGCAGACGGGTCTGATAATCCAGAGCAGAAAATGGTTCATCCAAAAGGAGAAGATCTGGTTCCATTGCGAGTGTGCGTACTAAAGCAGCTCTTTGACGCATTCCCCCAGAAAGTTGAGATGGTTTTGATAGAGCAAAAGCTCCAAGACCATAGGATTTTAACATAGAGAGAAGATATTCTTTTTTGGCTGGTGTCATGCAGTGGGCAATTTCTAATCCAAGACCAGCATTGGATAGGATTGTTCTCCATTCGAGCAAATGATCTTTTTGGAGCATATATCCAATAGGAGTCTGATAGTTAGAACGTGGGATTCCATCAATGAAAATTTCTCCTTCATCTGGTTTGCTCAACCCACAGATTAGAGAGAGGAGAGTGGATTTGCCGCAGCCGGAAGGACCTACTACAGCGACAAATTCACCAGAATTTATAGAAAAGGAGAGGTCAGAGAGTGCCTGAGTTTCTTTCTCCATGGTGTGATAGGAAAAAGAAAGATGACGTATGAGAAGTTTTGGAGTCATGAGGATGCATACCTTCCGAATTCTTAGATTTATTGTCAGTATATGCCTGTCTTTTGAAAATTTGCATAAAATTAGGTAAATTCAGAAAACTCATTTAAACAAAGACCTTCCCGAAGGTTTTCCAGAACAGATACACGAAGCTGTATGGGATTTAAAATAAGGCAATGTCTGCAATGATGAACACAGAAAACTTTTGTTCCCATCAAAGAGGCATGCATTTTAATAAGAACCCAGTCAGAAGGAGTATAATTGTGTTTGGTTTCAATACGCAGATTAAATCCAAAATCATCGATCACATTATTGAGAATGGATGGATGACACAGAAGCTGGATATGTGCGACTTCACCAGAATACATGACAGGGTGTTCATTTCGGTAAAGGGGAGCATCCATAAAGGATTTATCTGCATTTGGAAAGTATTTTCTAAGAGGAAGAGGGATTGCTTCACGTTTTTGCTCATTTTCATTTGGGATGGAGAGGGAGAGAATGCGATCCACCCTAAAATTGATGATACGTTCTGGCTGATTGGCAGGGGTAGCAATCAGATAGAGATACCCATTTGTAGAGAGAACTGCGTAGGGATTGATCAGACGTTCTTTGCCTCTTGGTGAGAGTGTAGTACCCGCGCGATATTCTCCATACTGCATGATAACACGCTGATTTTTTCTTATTTGTGTCTGTAAAAGGGAAAGAGTTTTAAAAATATCAATATCTTTTTGTTTATACAGACGATTGCGTTCTGAGACATAATGAAGCGGATTTTCTGGATTTTTCATACGTTCTGTCAGATCATAGAGATCTTTGGTCTGTTCCACGGTCAGGTATTGGTTGCACAGGATCATATTTTGGAATAGAGTCCACTCTTCCTTAGAAACAGATGGTTCCCAGTAATAATAACGGCTTTTTTGAGAGTTTTCCCAAGCGTTTGTTTCTTCTGTATATTCTTCCACATCCTTTAGGGTACGATCAGCAGTTTTGACAAGACAGTGCAGGCTTCCTCCATATGCCTGTTCAAAATAGTCCCGTGAAGACAAAAACAGTTCATAGAGATCCTGAAGCTGCGTCCGGACAGTTTTTGGTGTGATATGACAGGTGATAGACGGATCATGTAATAGTTTCTGACAGATCGCCTCAGATGTGAGAGGATGCTGTTGGTCAGAGTACATTTTTAAGGCAGCCAATATAGTTAAAGAATATAATTTTGCAGGGCAATCCATAATAAAAACCTCCATTTTGTACGGTATTGTATATGGCAGTGTACGTTCTGTCAAGAAAAAAGAAAAAATAGAAGGATAAAAAATACGCCTGCTGTTGCAGGCGGTGTCACAAAACAGGATACGAGAAACATAGAATAGGTCAAGAAGTGATCAGGAGACGGAACGTAAGGTGCGTGCCAGACCTATATATGCAGAGGAAGGGAAATCTTCCGGGAAGATTTGCTCAAAGGAAGTTCCATGTTTGCGGTAGCATGCAATGCTGAACATTCCAGAAGGACAATACAGATAGAGATCTTTTACAAAACGTGCCACTGTATCGCGATGTACAGCATGTTCTGGGTAGGTCATGGGAGAGTACATGAGATTGATCTTATATGTCAGTTCGGAAATAGTGAGTGGACGTTTTGCCTGAAAAAGTACATCTAAAATAATCACTGGGGAAAGTCTGTTTGGAAAATATGCCATAAAAAATCCTCCTTTTCCAAAATGTTAAATTTGAATAGTGTCTGTACGAATAAGAAGTAATTTTGTTTTTGTGTTTTTAGTATAGCGAAAAATCTAGGTAAAAATTTACCGATAATGAGGGAAAATTAAAAAATTTAAAAATCTGAAAGGTATAGTTTAAACAGAAGATTCGGAAAACGAAGAGGTTGATAATACGCAGATTTGCATATCGGGATAGCTTAGAGTAAAAAGGAAAAAAAGAGCAGTATAGAATGATCTGAC
>CAJMNU010000169.1 GCA_905214855.1 uncultured bacterium
GTTTAGATAATCTCCTGTTTTGAGAAGACCATATAAAAGAGGAGCCATGCGATGAGACCAGCGACCAAAAAAGTCATAGTCCGCACAGATGCGGAGTACCGTTTTGGGGTAAGAGGTTTTCCAGTATAGAGATGTTTCTTTATCCTGATATACATGCTCCAGATGAGGAAGGTCAGAGATTTGAGGAAGATTCCCATGAAATGGTCCAAGGTAGATCCAGTTTCCCTGATACCCATGAATGCGGTAGATGGTGTTGATGCTGCCAGACAACAACTGAAATGTCAGAGAAGTATGGTACTTGCCAAGAGGTCGTTCAATCTGGATATAGACCTCATAGATCCCTCTTTTTAGTTCCAGATTACAGGATGTATGTGTATCATCTAAAATGACAGACGGAATGATGGAATTTGGCTGTTTTTGATTGCTTGAAATAAGATAGATCCGAAATGTACGACCTGTTTGACTGGCATTTTCCTTTTCCATACGGAGAGTGAGGATGCTGTAATTGTTTACTCTGATCTGTCTCATAGCATAACATGTACCGCTCTAGTGTTCTCCAAAGACCTGATCCGGATACAGGTATTCCAGTTCTTCTTTGGAATAAGATGAGAGAAGAGGAAACCAAGAGAATTCACTGGGATTATATGCAGCAGTATGGGCGCGATCCAGAGGAAGAGGAGGTGTATAAATAAAACCTAGCTGTCCATTGCGTTCAGGGAGTGGGGACTGAAAGGTGTATGGTTCTTCCTGAAAGGTGGGAACGCGGAAAAAGAAATCAAAACCAAGGGCTGTTTTTTCCGTTAGGAAAGTAAATGTATTGTATCCATAATGGAGAGAAACTTGGAAAGACTGTTCTTTATGAAGTCCTTCTGCATCAGGTTCTGACTGATAACAGATTTCTCCATTTACCATACATTGTGTAGGACCAATACAAGAAATATGGAAAGAGACTGTGTGTTCCTTATAGATAAAAAGTTTGCCTGAAGCAGTACAACAATTTCCTATGGATGTGTCCGGAAAGCGGTCTCCAAAGTTAAAACAATATCGCCCCTGACAGTCACATAGAATTCCATTTTCAAAGTCGATCCGAAGAGAAAATGGAAGAGGGGGATGATTTCCAATGAAATGTTCAGAGATAGAATTGAGGATCGTGCGTTCATTTTGACCGGAAAAGGCAGCACTCTGGTTTAAATCAAAATACAAAGCGTCCATAGGATATCTCCCATACAGAATAAATTTGCTGCACAAAAATCCAATAGCAGATCAAATCCATTTGTATGTATACGATAAGATCAGGCGTATTATGGCTCTGTGCTGTTTTAAGATATGTTTCCATCTATATATCAAAAAGAAAAAATATGACTTCTGATACCATATTATGACTTATTATATCATATTTAAGAAGAGAAAACTATTTAAAAAAATAAAAGTAAGGGAGAAATTTGTCGCTGAAAGAGAAAAGAAAGATACAGCAGGAATAAGATCTTCTAATTGCAAATAAGATCTGAGAATGTTACTATGTTATTGACGCATTATAAAATGAAAAATTTTGAACAAGAGTAAATGAAAATGAGAAGGAGGAAAAGGGGACAATGGGAATAGAAGAGTATCTTCCTTTTTGGCAAAAACTGACTTCAAAGGAACAGGAACTTTTTAATACTGCAAAGGAACGCTATTTTCCAAAAGGAACTATGATCAGTAATGGAGAGGAAAACTGCATTGGTTTTTTGGTCGTGATTAAAGGACGATTGAGAGTCAGCACAATGTCTGATGAGGGAAGAGAGATTACGTTGTATCGTTTGTTGGAGAGAGATATTTGCCTGTTTTCCGCTTCCTGTATTTTTAAAAGCATTCAGTCGGATCTGTTGGTTTCAGCGGAAGAGGATACAAAGGTATGGCATATTCCATCCCACATTTATAAAAAAGTGATGGAACAATCAGCACCAGTGGCAAACTATACGACAGAATTGATGGCATCACTGCTCTCTGACACAATGTGGTTAATGGATCAGGTGATGAATAAAAAACTAGATGGACGCTTGGCAGCTTTTTTGCTTGAGGAAAGTGAGCTGGAAAAAACAGATCAGATTCAGCTGACCCATGAACAGGTGGCACGTCATTTGGGAAGTGCCAGAGAAGTTGTGACACGAATGTTGAAATATTTTCAGCAAGAAGAAATGATTTCTTTAGAGCGTGGACGTATTTTGATCGTGAAACCAGAAAAATTAAGAGAAATTGCAAGAGAAAGCCTCCGATAAAGGCAGGATATATTTTGAAGAAAAATGAAAAATCAAAATGATTTTATAAAAATATAAAAAATAAGGAAAAATGAGGAAAAGACATGTCACTAGAATATCAAATGAAACATGGACAGCTGTACTGCGAATATGGGCATGAAGACGAACGGGATAAAGAATATGAAAAAGTGATCGAACGTCAGAGAGAACGTGGGAAGGAACTGATGTTTGAATACAATAACACCCGTCCGGGGAATATCAAAAAGAAAACAGAGATTTTAAAAGAGCTTTTAGGAGGAATGGGAGAGTCAATCTGGATAGAAGCACCAGCACATTTCTCTTATGGGTGCAATACCTATATCGGACACCATTTTTATTCCAATTTTAATTTGGTGATCGTGGATGATGCAGAGGTACATATTGGAAATTATGTGATGATAGGACCTAATGTTACGATCAGTGTGACGGGACATCCGATTTGTGGGGAGTATCGTCGTAATGGAAGTCAATTCTCTTTGCCTGTGGTAATAGGAAATGATGTCTGGATAGGTGCTAATGCTGTGATTTTACCTGGAGTGACAATTGGAGATGATGTTGTGATCGGAGCAGGAAGTGTTGTTACACATGACATTCCATCTCATAGTGTGGCTTTTGGAGTGCCTTGCAGAGTGCAGAGAGAAATTAGTGAATATGACAGACAATATTATAAAAAAGGATATCCAGTCAATGTTGGATGGGAAAAATAAATAATATTCTGAAAATAAGTGAAAATACTATGGGAATACTGCCTTAATATTCTTAAAAATATAAATAAAAAGAAAATTAGTATACAATTTCATAATAATAAAAAAATATATAAGAAATATCAAAAAAAGTATTGACAAAATATGGGGGATTGGCTATAATAAAGACATCAAAAGAACAGAAGAGATGAAAGAACATCTCAGAATAGGAGGTACGGTCCCAAAACAAGGATAGTAACCCTCAGGGAATATCAGTGATGTTTCTTTTGAAAGGTAAAAGACAAGAATCTTGCAAAACGAAGGAAGATATCTAAGTACAGTTTTTATAACATGACGAGAAAGTGATATAAAAAGTTGGAAAAAAAGATAAAGAGTACTTCTAAAGAAAAACCAGAAAAAGAACCCATTGATAAAAACACAGAGACAGCGGTAATGGAGGGTTTTATCATACTTAGAAAGATAAGTGTCATATAATTTTACTTGATTTTTCTAGGGAATGTCTATCGGGTAAGTGAAGTTCCCCATTATGAGGCAATTGTATATAAGCAATAGTTTTCATAAGAATCCACCAAATGTTTACTTGGCAGAAGCTTCAAAAAATAAAGTTTATGAGGTAAGGTCCCATGGACGAGATGAATTAGAGGCGGGCATTGATTTCAAGAATGAAGTTAATGT